>JAYVUL010000217.1:0-6112 GCA_043787935.1 Chitinophagaceae bacterium
AAGTAAGCCAGCATTAAACTTGGATTCCTGTTACCATCTCCCGGATCGTAGAAAGTGCCATCGGCATTAAACACCGGGTAGGTAGGGTTAAAGGAAATAGCGGCTCCCATTAAGCTTCCCTGGTAGCCGGCATTGTTTGTTAGTGGAGGATATTCATTCTTAACATTAGAATAAGTTGAATTCAAGTCAATCCTGATCCTGTCGCCCATAAATTTATGGGTAAGGTTCAATCTTCCGGTCATTCTTTGCAGGCTGCTGCTTTTGATAATACCTATTTGTTTATCATAAGATCCGCTTACCCTTACGCTGGTGTTTTTGGCACCAATCCCCCATCCCAGGTTATAATTTTGAGAAACGCCTGTTCTGAATATTTCATCCTGCCAGTTGGTATTGGCCCCTTTGTTGATCGTTATAAAAGATGTAGCAATATCAGCTGCGGATAAACCTTGATCCTGCTTGATCTTGGTAAGCTTACTCAGGAAAGTTGGCGCATCCAGCAGATCATATCTTTTTGCAATTTTTGCAACACTTGTTGAAGCACTAAACGAGAAAGAACCTTTACTGCCTCTTCCACTTTTAGTTGTGATAAGGATTACGCCGTTTGCACCTCTTGAACCATAGATAGCAGTAGAAGATGCATCTTTCAATACACTAATATTTTCAATGTCGTTAGGATTCAAGAACATCAATGGATTTTTGGGAGTTGAACTGCCTTCTATACCACTGAGTGATCCGGAAGTACCACCGCTGCTGATAGGAACACCATCAACCACGTATAATGGTTCCTGGCTGCCCCTTATAGAAGAAGTACCTCTTATGTTAATAGTAGCAGCAGCACCGGGCTCGCCGCTTGAAGGAGTTACAATAACCCCTGGTGTTCTTCCCTGCAGTAATTGTTCGGGAGTGGATATCTGTCCTTTATTAAAATCTTTTGTTGAAAGAGAAGCCACAGAACCTGTAGCATCCTTTACCTTCCTGGTACCATAACCAACTACAACCACTTCATTGAGGTTGCTAACTGAGGTTTCCAGCTCTGCATTTACTGAAGACTTACCCGCAACGGCAACTTCCTGGGCAGAAATACCTGCTCCGGTAAACCTTAATACTCCATCAGCACCTACATTATTTAAGGTATAAACCCCCTGGTTGTTTGTAGAAGTGGCATTTTTAGTGCCTTTCACAGTAACTGTAATACCGGGGAGGGGATCCCCTTTTTTGTCTTTAACCGTTCCTGTAACTGTTTGGGCCAGCGAAAGAGCTGTAAACCCGAAGATAGCTGCCAAGAGCATAGCTGCCTTTCTCATAATGGCGTGGAGCATAATTGTTAAGTTTTAAGTTTGGTAATGAATACAATAATAAGTAAAAAATAATAACGGTTAACAAAATCCGGCATTTATTTATCTAATTATAACGTAAATATAACACTATTTTAATATTATCAAAATGAAATTAATTACCAGGTCTTTATAACAATATTTCAGGGACCTGATTTTACAACAAACGTTTGCGGTATTGTTTGCGAAACGCTTTGCGGTTAATAAATTAATTTCGTTCTTTATTTTTTTATGAACAACACGACACTCAGGAAAATTTCAGAAATGCTGAGCCTCAGTATTTCCACCATTTCAAGGGCATTGAAGAACCATCCCGATATTTCAGAAAAAACAAAACAACGGGTAACCGAGCTGGCTAATGCCCTGGATTATGAGCCAAATGCAAATGCCATTCATTTGCGCACCAGCAAAAACAACCTGTTTGGGATGATAGTACCCACTGTTGCTAACTTTTTCTACGATTCGTTTATTGATGCCGTGGAAGAAGATTGCAGGAAAAATAATTATACCTTACTGATACTCCAGTCTGGTGATGATCCCATCATTGAACTGGAGAATATTAAACTGTGCAGGCAAAACAGGATCAGCGGCTTATTTGCCTGTATCTCCACTCAAACAGTTGACCTGGATCCTTTTTTTAAATTAAAAGGGCTGGATATCCCTGTTATCTTTTTTGATAAAGTGCCGGAAGACAGTAACTGCAATAAAGTTTGTGTGGCAGATGCCCTGTCTGCAAGTATTGCAGCCCATACCATTCTTGAAAAGAAGAAGAAAAAAGTGGTGGCTCTCTTCGGTAATAAAAATCTTTCCATTACCAAAAAAAGATTGGCTGCTTTTGATACGGCAATCAACAAAAAAATTAAAACCACTATCCTTCATGCTAATAATTCTGCCGAAGCAGAGGAGCTCACCAGTAGATCACTGCAGGAAAAACCCGATACGGTATTTTGTATGAGTGATGAAATTTTAACAGGAAGCATGAAAGCCATACAAAAAGCAGGACTTAACATTCCCCTGGATATTTCAGTTATTGCTATCAGCAATGGCTTTATTCCCACATTATATTTTCCTGAGATTACTTATGTAGAAACAAGCGGCTATAAACTGGGTAAACTGGCCTTCTCCAGCATGATGGCCTGCCTTGCAGGGAATACCCTTGCACAGGAGCTTACCATTGAATCGCTGCTTGTAAAAGGGGGCTCTATTTAATGTGCAATATTCAATTTCAACCCTGCCATCAAAAAAATTATTATGCAGCATAATAACAGTGACCCGGATTACATGGCAATGGTAAACAAAACAGCGCACCTGCAGGCCGAAAATGAAAGCCTTAAAGAATTGCTGCTGGAGTACCGGGATATTGTTTTGCTAAAACAAAAAGAATTACAGGAGCAGGGGGCTGCTGGAATTGAGATTACAAACAGTTTTCAGAGCCAGTCAGTGGAACTGCAGTCTCATAAATATCACATTAATGAACTGCTCCAAAAAACAGCAGCCATTGCACAAAGAGAAAATGAACTGGAAAAAGAAGCGGCGGGCGCTGTTTCGATTGCCCGCCAACTGGACAGCATAAAAATTCAGTACGACTATTTGCAGGTGCAGCTGTACAGCCTGGAAGAACGGCAGAAACAACTGAGCAGCCAATACATTTTACAACAGCAATCTGCCGGTCGTATAGCAGAATTGGAAAGCCTGTTAGCCATTGCAGAAGATGCACTTTGTGAACTGAAAAATAAGCTTACTGAGGATTGAAAAATAGGTATTGCTGCAGGCAGCAGCAAGTCTTCCATTGCATAAAAAGCAGCACCCGGAATGCTGCTTTTTTTTAATCGCATTATTTAGTTGACTTTTGCTGAATAAATGTAAACAATGCATAATATCGCCGACATAAGAAAAGAATATATGCTGCAAAGCCTGCAGGAAGGAGACGCAGCAGGGAATGCCATCAAACAGTTTAGTACCTGGTGGAAGGATGCCATCAACAGCGACATCGAAGAAGTAAACGCTTTTACACTGGCTACCGCAACACCCGGCGGAAAGCCTTCTGCAAGAATAGTGTTGCTGAAAGGATATGACGAAAATGGATTTGTTTTTTTTACCAATTATGAAAGCCATAAAGGAAATGAACTGGCTGCTAATCCGCAGGGCTGCATGGTGTTTTTCTGGAAAGAGCTGGAAAGGCAAATAAGGATTGAAGGCCCTATCGAAAAAATAAGTGCCGAAGAAAGTGATGACTATTATTTTTCGAGGCCATTAAGCAGCCAGGTGGGTGCATGGGCTTCACCCCAGAGCCGGGTGATTGCCAACAGGGAAATAATAGAGGAAAATGTAAAAAAATATGAAGCACGGTTTGCCCATACGCCTGTCAGCAGGCCACCGCAATGGGGTGGATACCGCCTTAGTCCGCAGGTAATGGAATTTTGGCAGGGAAGGCCCAGCCGCTTGCACGACAGGCTTCGGTATACTTTACAGGAAAATAATGAATGGGCAATAGAGCGCCTGGCTCCCTGATATTTTTAATTCATTAAGTATAAGTATTAGTATGAAAGTATGCATTACAAACTGCAGCATTTACACCGGCGAAGCAATTGTTACCGGTAAAAATATTGTAGTCAGTGATAATATTATACAGGAAATTACTTCAAAAATCCCTGCTGATGCCAGCCTGTATGATTTAAAAGGATTGAATATTGCTGCTGGTTTTATTGATATTCATATCAATGGCGGTGAAAAAATTTTTTTCACCCAATCCCCCACAGAAGAGGCTTTGGAGGATATGTGCCGGGCCAGCCTTCAATACGGCGTTACACATCTGCTGCCTTGCCTTATCAGTTCTCCGCATCAAACTATTTTGCAGGCCATTGAAACAGTAAGGAAATCTATGCAGCAGCATAAATCCATTTTGGGCATGCACCTGGAAGGGCCGTTTATTAATCCTGCAAAGAGGGGGGCGCATGTAGCAGCCTATATCCGCAAACCCACCAATAAAGAACTGGAAGAAATAATTGAACTGGGAAAAGGAGTGATCAAAGTAATGACCATTGCCCCCGAATGTTTTACTGATGAACAAATTGACATGCTGCTGCAAAGCGGCATCATATTATCGGCAGGCCACTCTGCCATGACCTGCAAGCAGGCACAATATTATTTTTCAAAGGGCATTACGCTCGTTACTCATTTGTACAATGCCATGACACAATTTGGCCACCGGGAACCGGGCCTTGTTGGAGCCACCTTTAATAACGAAAAGGTGTATGCGCCAATTATTTTAGACGGTCAGCACAGTGATTACGTGGCTGCCCGGGTAGCCTATAAAATTAAAGCAGATAAATTATTCCTGATCAGTGATGCTGCTTTTTTAGGCAGAAAAATAACTGACTTCAGCTGGGGAGAATATAATATGCAGCTAACTCCGGACGGGAATTACCGAAACACAGACGGCAACCTTGCCTGCGCCAGTATTTCTATGGCCGAGGCAGTACAGAATGCAAAAAAGCATTTACGGGTTTCAAGTGAAGAAGCTATTAAAATGGCCACCTGCAGGCCGGCAAGGGCAATCCGTTGTGAGGAGAGTATTGGCTTTATAAAACCAGGCTATCCTGCAAGTTTTGTAACCTTTGATAATGACTTATTACAGATACAGCCATTGGTTTTTTAACCCTGGCCTCAACGATAAAACTCCGGAGTTTTCCCCCTGGGGAAGTTTATTACAAATAAACCCATAAAGGTATAACAGCAGGGTAAAATAGCGTATGATATTGATCATTGAACGCAATATAGGTGATCATTGAAATGCCCTTGTTGCCACCGTACATTGCATCTGTGAATGGGATAATTACGTGGAGTTGATCACAATAAAAACAAGTGTTATGAAAAAGCTTCTTATGATGGCATTTGCACTGCTGGTTAGCGGTACAATGCTGGCCCAGGGAAGTAAAGTGAAAGGGGATACAAAATCTTTTATTGCTTTCCATGGTGGGCCTTCTTTCCCAATTGGTGCCTTTAGCAGTAAGGATATGGCAAACAGTTCCAACGCAGGCTTTGCCAAAACAGGGTTTAACCTTAATTTAAATTATGGCTACCATATTCAAAACAATATCGGGTTAGCTGCCGGTGTTTTTTACAACAAGTATATGATGGACGGATCCAACATTATTTTTACAGATGAAGGTGGACATGTGATCCCATTAAACGTTGACCACTGGCAATTTTACGGTGTCACTGCAGGCCCTGCCTTCACCTTTGGTGCTGGAAAAAATATCAACGCTGACCTCAGGATAATGGGCGGTGTGGTAAATGCCAATGCCCCTTTGATCAAGGTTCAGGACATTAAGGTAACGGAGGAAGAATGGAATGTGGCTCCTGTTTTCCAGGCCGGATTGGATTTTCGTATAGGTATCAGCAACAGCCTGTTTATTTATGCCGGTGCAGATTACATGTACATAGATCCTAAATTCAAATATACTTTCACCCCGGATTTCCAGGGAATAACCACACAGGAATTTCATCAAAAAATGAATGTAATTAACGTTACCGGTGGTTTCGGGTATAAATTCTAAAAAGAGCGTTGGTTTTTGGTTTATGTCTCCCGGCTTTGCAGCCGGGGGATTTTTTTTACCGGCAGCAATAGGCTGGGTATTCTTAGCAACTACCCTTACTGAAGCCAGGCTTCAGCAATAGCCTCCTCCCTATTGAAAAAAATATTATTAAAGGACAAACTGCTTCACCGGAAAAATGACTTCCGGATTAGGAATTGGCAATAATAAATTGTAACTATA
>JAYVUL010000218.1:0-2860 GCA_043787935.1 Chitinophagaceae bacterium
TGGTGGATGCAGTCAACAGCACCGGTGCCATTGCGGTGCCGGCCATGTTGAAAGCATTGGGTGTAAAAGATATTGTGGTGCTGAATGAAGAGGTAAACGGCAAATTTGCCCACAACCCGGAGCCATTACCCGAACACCTGAATCAATTAAGTACAGAAGTGGTAAAACACAATGCCAGCCTTGGTATTGCAGTTGACCCGGACGTTGACAGGCTGTGTTTTGTATGTGAAGATGGCAGTATGTTTGGAGAAGAATATACTTTGGTGGCAGTTGCTGATTATGTATTGAGCAAGAGAAAAGGCAATACCGTTTCCAATATGAGCAGTACCAGGGCATTGAGGGATGTGACCGAAAAAAATGGGGGCCAGTATTTTCCCAGTGCCGTAGGGGAAGTGAATGTGGTAAATAAAATGAAAGCAGTAAATGCAGTAATCGGTGGTGAAGGAAACGGGGGCATTATTGTACCAGACCTGCATTACGGCAGGGATGCATTGATTGGGATTGCATTGTTTTTAACCCACCTGGCACATAGTAAGAAAAGCATCAAACAACTGAGAAATACCTACCCTGATTATTTCATCAGCAAGAATAAAATTACACTGGAGCAAAATATTGATGTAAAAACGGTATTTGAAAAAATAAAGAAAAAATACAGGAACCAGCCCATTAACAGTGAAGACGGATTGAAGATTGAGTTTGATACGGACTGGGTGCACCTGAGAACAAGCAATACAGAGCCCATCATTCGCATTTATGCAGAAAGTAATTTTGAAACTACGGCCGACAATATTGCAAAGAAATTGATGAAGGATATCAGTGAGGTAATGTAGCTGTTTCCTGTCCATGGTCCATAGCCTATGGAAATGCTATCTGGCTATGGACTATGGACAATTTATTTTAATTATGAACTCCAACCGAATTTATTTAGACAATGCCGCCACCACTCCGCTTGATGCAGCAGTACTGGATGCCATGATGCCTTACTTAACAGAAAAATTTGGCAATCCTTCCTCCATCTATTCTTATGGCAGGGAAACCAGGATGGCAATAGAACAGGCAAGGAAAACAACTGCAAAAATTTTAAATGCACATCCTGCTGAAATATTTTTTACCAGTGGAGGAACTGAAAGCAGCAATACGGCTATCATGGCGGCTGTAAAAGACCTTGGGTGCAAACACATCATTACTTCTCCTATTGAGCACCATGCCACCCTGCATACAGTTGAATACCTCGATAAACTTGACCTTGCAAAAGTGAGTTATGTGAAACTGCTGCCCAACGGACATGTTGACCTGGAAGACCTGGAAAAACTTCTGGCTTCTTCGGAAGAAAAATCTTTGGTAACCCTGATGCATGCCAATAATGAAATTGGCAATTTATTGGACATAACAGCAGTTGGAAATTTATGCAAATTATATAGCGCAATTTTTCACAGCGATACGGTACAAACGGTTGGCCATTACCCCATAGATTTAAGAAACACGCCGGTTCATTTTATCACTGGCGCTTCACACAAATTTCACGGCCCCAAAGGTGTTGGGCTATTATACATTAATGAAAACGTACGCATCACCCCTTTTGTGCATGGTGGCGGGCAGGAAAGAAATATGAGGGCAGGTACAGAAAATCTGTATGGCATCGTTGGCTTTGCCAAAGCATTGGAATTGGCTACCGCCGCTTACGAAACAGAATGTGCTTACATCGGCACTTTAAAATATTATATGCATGAATCGCTCAGGAAGCATATTCCCGGTGTGGCTTTTAATGGAGATGTGTTGGGTGAAAGTTTATATACGGTATTAAACGTAAGCTTTCCAAAAAGTGAAAAATCGGAGATGCTGTTATTTAACTTAGACATTACTAATATCTGCGCACGTGGCGGCAGCGCCTGCACCAGTGGTGCTGATGCCGGCTCTCATGTGATCCGGGCCATCAATAATAATCCTAACCAGGTTGCCGTACGATTCAGTTTCAGCAAGCACAACACCAAAGCTGAAATTGACCTGGTGATTGGCAGGCTGAAGGAATTTATATAAAATTTCTTTCAGCAAGGTTATTATATTTCAACTGCTTTTTTAACAATACGATTTGCCCCAAATGATACACATCATGTTGCAAACATCCCATAATCAGTTGGTAAAATGTTTGCCCCTCTTTAGGTGAAGGCTTGTCTAAGTTATCTTCTTTAAAATGACTGATCGTACTGCGTAACAAATTATACGTAGTTTCAAAATCAAGCAGGGTTTGCTTCCAGTTTTTTTCATCCAGTTCATCAGGCAACCTGAAATCCGGGAATGGAGGAGGATTGAGGTTTCCATTCAACCGGTTGATAACAGCAGAGCGCCAATAAATGAGGTGAAAAACCAGTTGCCAGATATTGTTGGAATTGTTATTAATACTCCTGGAAGCAATAGCGGCATCAATCCCTTGAAAAGCTTCTTTAAAATTTATTCCGATCCAGCAGTCACCATGATGCAGTTCAGTAAATAATTTTACTATGCGGTTAATTTCGGTCATTCCAGTGGGTGGCTTTTATTAATTTGATAAAAAGTTTACTAAATTTAAATCGTTTCTGTTTTATAAAAAAAACAAAAGATTCCTGTCTTCGCCTGTTTTTACAGCGTTATGGAAATGAGAAATTTTTCATTGCTGAAGCTACTGATCAAAATTTTCTAAAGCCGTTTTCAATGCCGGTCAATAATGAAATCGGTTGAAATAGTTCATATCACCAATACAATTTTTTGGCATCAACTATTAATAAATTATATTGAACTGCGTTTACGTTTTGTAGCGCAGCTTTTCTGCCAGTTCACCAGGCAATGCAGGCAGTTTTCTTTTATCAATCAAAAAGCTGTTGAG
>JAYVUL010000219.1:0-6652 GCA_043787935.1 Chitinophagaceae bacterium
CGTAGCCCCTGCTTTAGGATGACTGGCAAAAATGACAGAAAAATAAAGGCTTTGAACAAAACATAATTAGGGAAAACATATTTTACCGGACAACAATGGAAAAAAATCTATTAAAAATATTTGCCCGTTTTGTTTAAAAGAGTAAAATTTATTGCAACCAAAATAGAGGTTGTTCATTCCACCCGGAGTCTTCCATCAGATTTCCAGCACTTTATAAATTTAAAATTTCTCAGGCGGGTTTCTGCGCATTGCATTTTGTGTGTTTGCCGCAGAACCCGATGCTATTCAGCAGGGTGACTGAATTAACCACCCCGGAAGAATGCCTCTCAAAAGATATTTATCTTCATTGTATGTCAGTAAAAAGAAAAATACCATATGATAATGGCCATTACTTTATCACCTTCACCTGCTTTAATTGGTTACCACTAATTGACATAACCAGTAGTTATGATTTGGTTTATAATTGGTTTGATATTCTTAAAAAGCAAGGGCATTACATTACAGGCTATGTCATCATGCCTAATCATGTACATGCCACAATTGCATTTCGTAAAACAGTAAAGGGTATCAACACAAAAGTTGGTGATGGCAAAAGATTTATGGGTTATGAAATAGTAAAGCGTTTGAAAAAGCAAGGCCAACATGATTTGTTATTGCAATTGGAAAATGCTGTGAATAGTAGTGATAGGGGGAAAGGCAAACTTCATGAGGTATGGGAAGATAGTTTTGACTGGAAAGAATGTAATGGAGACAAATTCATAGTTCAAAAATTAGACTATATGCACAACAATCCTTTTACAGGCAAATGGCAACTTTCGGTTAATGCAATTGAATATGCACATAGCTCAGCTAAGTTTTACATTTGTGGGGAGCAAGGCATTTATCAAGTGAAGAACTATCGGGAGTTGGCTGATATAGATTTGAACAGCCTGACCAGGTGGCGCCGGGGCCCACGGCTTTGCTGCAAAGCCCACTGTGGAGACCCGGCTGGGAACTTTTAAATTTGTAGGGGGAGACTCGGAGCGGAACCAAAAATAGTCTCTTTTATGGCTGGATGGGACTCGAACCCGGGCGCCTTCTAACCCATTTAATTATTCAGGAGAAATAGTTGCAATTGATTTTTAGCGCTCAGGGATAATTCTATTATTTGCTGATGGCTGTATTTTTTTAAGGCTATTTCTCTTTTCAGTGCCGCTTTTTTATCACCAAAAATTTCAAGGTGGAAAAGTTTCCAGGGGATTTTATTTGCAGTGTAAGTAGATTCTTTGTTGTTATGCTGCGCCAGCCTGAGCAAAGGTTGCAGGGAAAATCCTTTATAAAAAGAATCGTCCTTTTCACTTTGGATGATGTAAACGTAAAACAACATAAAATAAAAAAGCCCTTCCAAAAAAATCGGGAAGGGCTTTAAGCGGGCTGGACGGGACTCGAACCCGCGACCTCTCCCGTGACAGGGCAGCATTCTAACCAACTGAACTACCAACCCAACAACCTGGCTTTAGATATTTCTATTAAAAGCCAGAATAATTTATAAATGATATAAGAACTTTTTTTAGACTCGAACCCGACCCCAACAAGTTGGGGTTGACAGGGCAGCATTGTAACCAACTGAACTACCAACCCAACAACCTGGCTTTAGATATTGCTATTAAAAGCCAGAATAATTTATAAATGATATAAGAACTTTTTTTAGACTCGAACCCGACCCCAACAAGTTGGGGTTGACAGGGCAGCATTCTAACCAACTGAACTACCAACCCAACAACCTGGCTTTAGATATTGCTATTAAAAGCCAGTATACGTAATAACTACTGTAAGAGCGTTAATTTTTGAACCCTGCTGCTACAATTAAAATCAAAAATTGATCGTACCGTATTTTTAGGGAGTGCGAAGATATGGGATTCATTTTTTACACCAAAATTTTTATTAAAAAAGTATGATGGCTTAATTTTATATTTGCCCCAGCATTACTAACAGAAAATAACCATCATGCCTGAATTAAAAAACCGCCAGTTTTTAGACTTTGAGAAACCCATTAAAGATTTATACGACCAGATAGATATTTTAAAAAGTTCTGCTGAGAAAAGTAAAACGGACATGAGTTCTGTTATTGCTGCCCTGGAAAACCGTATTGTAGATGCCAAGCGGGATTTGACTCAAAATTTAACTCCATGGCAAAGGGTGCAGCTGAGCCGTCACCCGGACAGGCCCTATACCCTGAAGTATATTGATAAGATGTGTGCCAATTTTGTAGAACTGCATGGAGACAGAAATGTGAAGGATGATAAGGCCATGGTAGGCGGTTTTGCAGACCTGGATGGAGAAACCGTGATGATCATCGGTCAGCAGAAAGGGATCAACACCAAGATGCGGCAGATAAGGAATTTTGGGATGGCTAACCCCGAAGGATACCGCAAAGCACTCCGGCTAATGCGGCTGGCAGAAAAATTTAATAAGCCTGTTATTACCTTAATTGATACTCCCGGAGCCTACCCCGGACTGGAGGCAGAAGAAAGGGGACAAGGGGAAGCCATTGCCCGGAATATTTACGAAATGATGCGGTTGAAAGTGCCCGTGATCTGTGTGATCATTGGTGAAGGAGCCAGTGGTGGTGCATTAGGTATTGGTGTGGGCGACAGGGTATTTATGATGGAGAATACCTGGTATACCGTTATCTCGCCCGAAAGCTGCAGCAGCATATTATGGCGAAGCTGGGATAAAAAAGAAACAGCGGCAGAGCAACTTCGTTTAACAGGAGATGATATGCTCCGGTTTGGTTTGGTGGATGGTGTGATTCCTGAACCTCTTGGTGGTGCACATTGGGACTATAGTGAGGCCGGGGATATCCTTAAAAAATACCTGGTTCCGGTTATTAAAGCACTGAAAGCTATTCCTGCTGCACAGCGCTGCGGGGAAAGAATTGCAAAATTTGGCAAGATGGGTTTTTGGGATGAATTGCCGGAGGATGCAGCAGGGGGCTAGCAGTAATTTCCGGGTATTTTATGTATCTAAAAAAAACTTATAGTTTACCGTTAGTTTATTGTAGAGTTGTAAAAAGCCGGCAGCATGGTTTAACATTCGTGGTTGTGGCATCCCTCCGCACAGCCATTCGTCCGGGCAATAAGGATGACAAGAGAAATAAAAGCAGGAGCGGCGAATCAGGCAAGGGTATGGCCAGTTAAATTAAACAATATTTCCGGGCTTTCTTCTGTTACTGTTATTGCTGCCGTGATTATTTCATTCACGCATGTGCAAACATAAAGACTGTAGCTTACCCCGCAGCTCCTTATCTTTGAAAAAATAAAATTGCTATGCTTAAAGTGGGCGTTTTAGGAGTGGGCCATTTGGGAAAGTTTCACTTAAACAACTGGAAAGAGATAAAAGATGCGGTACTGGTTGGCTTTTATGATCCCAATGATACAGCGGCGAATGAAGTGATGGAGAAATACCAGTTGCTGCGGTTTAATACCGTTGATGCGTTGCTGGATGCCTGCGATGCGGTTGATATTATTGCACCCACTACTTTTCACTTTGAATTATGCAAGGCCGCCATTACCAAAGGCAAACACGTATTTGTAGAAAAACCCCTTGCCCATACCATGGAGGAGGCAAGAGAACTGGTTAAACTGGCGAAAGAGGCAAACATCAAATTCCAGGTGGGGCATGTGGAGCGGTTTAACCCTGCTTTTTTAGCCCTCAAAGAAGATCACCTGGAGCCTATGTTTATTGAAGTGCACCGGCTGGCTCAGTTTAATCCAAGGGGCACTGATGTAAGCGTGATACTCGACCTGATGATACATGACATTGACATTATCCTGAGCATTGTGAAAAGTAATGTGAAAAGTATTTCAGCCAATGGTGTTGCGGTAATGAGCGATACACCGGATATTGCCAACGTCCGGATCGAGTTTGATAACAGTTGCGTTGCCAACCTTACCAGCAGCCGTATCTCCATGAAGAAAATGCGTAAGATGCGGTTGTTTCAAAAGGATGCTTATATCGGTATTGATTTTTTAGAAAAGAAAACAGAGGTGATAAAGCTGAATGCCCCGGGAGATACCAACGTTTTTACTTTTGATATTGAAACGAACAATGGAAAAAAAACAATCGCAATAGCCAATCCTGCAGTGCAGGACGGTAATGCCATTAAA
The DNA here is from genome assembly GCA_043787935.1 of Chitinophagaceae bacterium. Lineage (GTDB taxonomy): Bacteria > Bacteroidota > Bacteroidia > Chitinophagales > Chitinophagaceae > Ferruginibacter. The sequence goes on from JAYVUL010000219.1 coordinate 4,149, forward strand.
ATGGAACTGCAGGCATTTTACGATGCCATATTGAACAATACCAATACGCCGGTGACGGTCATTGATGGCTTCCGGGCAATGGATGTGGCGCACCAGATACTGGAAAAAATCGGCGCCGCCCATGCAAGTTAATTCATGCCTGTTTAATCAATTTTGTTATTAATCTTAATTTGAACCAACCAAGAATACATACGAGCTGGTATATCATTGCTGATATTATCGGGGCATTGTTAACCTGGCTGATGTTCTATTTTTTACGCACCGTAATTTATGATTATCCCTTTTCGCTGCCGCCCGGTTTTTATGCAGGGGCCTTGTTGTACGTACTGGGCTGGCTGAGCCTGCATTTGCTCAGTGGTGCTTATGAAGCCATCTACCAAAAGTCGGCCATTACAGAAATTTTCCGCACATTGATCGCAAGCCTGATCGGTTGTTTTGCCTTATTGTTTTTTTTCATTTTGAAAAACCCGCATGAGAATAATAATAATTATTACATGGAATTTTACAGTATGCTGGTGCCGGTATTTTTGGTTACCCTTACTACCAGGTTGATCTTTTTAAAACTGTCCGGCAACCAACTGGCAAAAGGAAAGGTCTTTTTTAATGTACTGTTGATTGGCTCCGGCAAAAATGCCTCCTCTTTTTTTGAACACTTTATCAAAACAAATGAAAATACAGGGTATACCATCAGCAGTTTTTTAAACATTAATGGCAACCACGGTGTGCAGTTGCCCGAAGCCATAAAAAAATACAATGACATGGCCAGGCTGTATGAAATAATTGCTGCAGATAAAATTGAGGAAGTAATCATTACGGTGGAAAAAACAGAAAGGGCCCTGCTCACAAAAATCTTACAGCAGTTAAGCGACAAGGATGTTAATATTAAGATAACCCCCGATGCCGTAGACATCATCAGTGGCGCCGTGCAAACCAGCAATGTGATGGGGGTGCCGCTCATTGATGTGCATAGCGGCCTGCTGCCTTCCTGGCAAAAAAATATCAAACGTTTTGTGGATTTGTTTATTTCAATCGGAGCAATGGTGCTGCTGTTGCCTTTGTTGATCTATACCGCCATCAGGACAAAGTTTTCCTCCCGCGGGCCGGTGCTTTACCGGCAGGAACGCATTGGATATAAAGGAATCCCTTTTATTATTTACAAATTCCGCAGCATGACAGAGGAAGCCGAAAAAGATGGCCCGATGCTGAGTACGGAAGATGACAGCAGGGTAACTGCCTGGGGCAGGACGATGCGAAAATGGCGGCTCGACGAATTGCCCCAATTGTGGAATATCATTAAAGGAGAAATGAGTTTGGTGGGCCCAAGGCCCGAACGTAAATTTTATGTGCTGCAGATAGTGGAGCAACATTCGGAATACAATTACCTTTTTAAAGTGAAGCCCGGCTTAACCAGCTGGGGAATGGTAAAATTCGGCTATGCTTCGTCGGTAGAGGAGATGATACAGCGCATGCCGTATGACCTGATGTACGTGGAAAACGTTTCTTTGCTCCTCGACCTGCGGATCATGATATTGACGTTAGTCATATTGTTAAAGGGGGAGGGCAAATAGCGAACATTTCGAATTGTGGCAGGCGCTTTACTGTGAAAAGCCTATTCAGATCCAGGCAGCAGCTTTGATCTTTTGGTACAAGCTCCCCCGGAGGGTCAGCCTGTGCCGGAACGGACGGGGATAGGGAAATATTTATTGGTTATATTTGATAAAACACTGTAATATGAAGGGAACTGCATTGCTGCTCCTGGCAATTTTTTTGTATTTCACCGTTACTGCCCAGGACAATTACTGGCAGCAAACGGTTAATTATACCATTGCAGTTTCGCTGGATGATGAACAGCATGAACTCAACGGCTTTGAGCGGATGCAGTATGTTAATAATGCCAATGATACCCTTCGTTTTATATGGATACACCTGTGGCCCAATGCCTATAAAAATGACCGCACCGCTTTTACCGATCAGTTGCTTGAAAACGGCAGCACTGATTTTTATTTCAGCGATAATGATAAACGCGGCTATATCAACCGGCTGAATTTTAAAGTGGATGGCACCACTGCAGCAATGGAAGATCACCCGCAACACCAGGATATCATCAAACTGCTGCTGCCATCGCCTTTGGATCCAGGGAAAAGTTGTACCATTGAAACCCCTTTTCATGTGCAGCTCCCGTACAATTTTTCAAGAGGCGGCCACATTGGGCAGTCTTACCATATTACGCAATGGTATCCCAAAGCTGCGGTGTATGACAAAAAGGGATGGCACGAAATGCCTTATGTTGACCAGGGGGAATTTTACAGCGACTTTGGTGACTATGAAGTGTCGATCACCCTGCCTGCCAATTACATCGTTGCTGCTACCGGCGAAATAATAAAAGATAGCATCCAGCCTGCAACAGATGGAAACAGGTTTGGAAAAGCCGAACCGGCAAAGAAAGAGAAGAAAAGTTTTTGGCCTGAAAAAAAAACGGTTACGGTAACTGCCGTCCCTTCTGC
>JAYVUL010000220.1:0-7284 GCA_043787935.1 Chitinophagaceae bacterium
TCTTTATAAAAAGGGTAGGGGCCAAACCAATATTCAAATGCCTTCATCATCCTGGGGGCATCTTTAAAATGTTGTTTGGCTTTGTCCAGGTTAGAATCAAGCACCCAGTAATTCATGTCTAAATTACCTGCTTCGCCTTTGTAGACTTCACCAAAGTGAACATACTTACCGATGTAGGGAATGAGGTTGTAATTGTTGATCGGGTTTACAACAGCCCAGTCGTAGGTTGCTGTGCCATCGCCATTATCCACCTTTCCCCTGAATCTGCCATTACCCACACAAACTAAACTATCAGGAACATTGATGTGCATTTCTGCACTATCCGGTTCATCACTCTGGATATCTTTGCAGGGATACCAGACACTTGCGCCTGTACCCTGGCAGGCAATGGAGACCCATGGATTTTTAGCTTTATCTTTTTTCCAGATCAAGCCTCCGTCCCATGGGGGTAGTTTGGCGATGATTGGTTTGCCGTGGTAGTAAACGGTTAATTCATTGTTATGCATATCAGTCGATACTGATTTAATTTCAAAGAAATAGGCATTGCCTTCGTGTTTGAAATTTTTAATAACAGCAGTTGCAGTTACGCTTGTCATTTTTTGACTGCCATGCTTTTTGGATTGGTTTGCTGCCACCGCGGAAACAATACTGTCTAATATCAAGGGCTCCTGCAAATCAATCTGCATCAGGCTTCCTTTTTTCAAAACTTTAAAGTAGATTTTATTATAGCCAGTGATTGTACTGTCTTCCAAATTAAACTTCACATGCAGATCATATTTCAACACATCCCACCAGGCTCTGCCAATACCATTACTGCCCCGTAAAGTATCGCCATGGTTGAAACTGGTTTTGCCACTCAATAGTTGCGCCTGCGCAGGGGCAAAAAAACATACCATCAGTAAGAGCAACATACAATTCTTATTCATTGGTAAAATTTTAATTCGCTAATTTAGTTTTCTTTTACCGCATTTATGAACCGCTCCTCCAACTATCCCTGCCTGGCTGACTCGTTCAGGCGGGAATTATCAATTATTAAATTATCAATTCTTGCCTGTTTATTCAGCGGGGCAGCATGCACAAACCACAACTATCCCGAAAAAAAAATATTTCACTACAACGAGCAGGCTGGAATAGCTTCCCTTGATCCTGCTTTTGCAAAGAACCAGAGCATCATGTGGGCAGTGCATCAACTGTATAATACGCTGGTGGAAGTAGATGACAATATGCACCTGAAACCATTGCTTGCCAAAAGCTGGGATATTTCAGCCGACAATCTCTCTTTCATTTTTCATCTGCGTACCGATGTTTATTTTCACGATGATGCCGCTTTTGTTAATGGTAAAGGACGCTTGCTTACAGCTCATGATGTACAATACAGTTTTAGCCGGATCATGGATAAAAATACTGCCAGTCCGGGTGCATGGATATTCAACGGCAGGGTAGATACGCTGAAGCCTTTCACAGCAGTAAATGATTCCACTTTTCAGATAAAACTTATTCGGCCATTCCAACCCATACTCGGAATATTGAGTATGCAATACTGTTCGGTGGTGGCTAAAGAGGCCGTAGATAAGTACGGCAGCAATTTTCGAAGCCATCCCATTGGTACCGGGCCTTTTGCCTTTGTTGCATGGGAAGAAGGGCAAGCACTTGTTTTGAAAAAAAACGAACACTATTTTGAAAAGGACAGCAGCGGTTATGCCTTGCCGTATATTGACGGTATCAAGGTTTCATTCTTTGAGAGTAAGGCAACAGAATTCCTGGAATTTCAACAAAACCGGCTGGATTTTATCAATGATATTGAAGCATCTTTTAAAGATGAGATTCTGACGAGGACCGGCAAACTTAAAAAAATATGGGAAGGGAAATTACTGCTGCAGAAGCACCCTTATCTCAATATTGAATATCTCGGCATATTGGTTGACAGCAACAATGTGTTGGTAAAACAATCGCCGCTGCGGCTACAAAAAATAAGGCAGGCTATCAATTATGGTTTCAACCGGCAAAAAATGATGCTCTATCTGCGCAACTCCATCGGTACTGCTGCAGAGAGTGGTTTTGTCCCGGCAGGGCTTCCTTCTTTTGACAGCACCATGGTAAAGGGATATTATTATGACGCCGCGAAAGCAAAACAGCTGCTGGCGGAAGCTGGTTTTCCCAATGGAGATAATCTGCCTGTGATAAAATTATTGACCATCCCGGTGTATGCAGACCTTGCCGGTTATATTGCCAATGAATTGCTCCAGGTGGGAATAAAAGTGCAGGTGGAAACTGTTCAAAAAAGTTTATTACTGGAGCAGACATCTAAATCCCAGGCCCTGTTCTTCAGGGGTAGCTGGATAGCCGATTACCCAGATGCAGAAAATTACCTCAGTGTATTTTACAGTAAAAACCCGGCACCGCCCAACTATACCCGTTATCATAATGATGCATTTGATGTCCTGTATGAAAAAGCCAATGCAGAAAAGAATGATTCCATACGCTACAGACTCTACCGGCAAATGGATCAACTGGTGATAAACGATGCACCAGTTGTGCCGCTTTGGTATGATATGGCGATCCATTTGGTTCATACCAATATCAAAGGCTTTGAACCCAACAGCCTGAACTTGTTGGAATTGAGGAGGGCAAAAATCGGGAAATAATTTGGACAAAATTATTTATTTTAAGGAAATTTGTCTAAATTTGGGAAAAGAAGTAATTATGAAAGCAGCAATTAAACCAGCCGAAAAAGTTTATAAGCAATATTCCAATTATTTAGAAAATGAAGAACAGTGTATTGTTTCCGAGCCACAGGAAGTGTATGCAAGCGCTTTCGATGATATGCTGGCAGTAGCCAATTATGACAAAGATTTTGCCGCAGATTTATTAGATGTTTCCTACAAAACTGTTACCAGGTATCAAAAAGAAAAAAAGAAACTGAGCCCTCTTCAGAGTGAATATATTTTAAAAACAATTGCTTTATTTAATAAGGGTAATAAAGTATTTGGTAGTGAAGAAAGTTTTAGCCGCTGGCTCGATAAACCTGCATTTGGCCTTGGAAATAACATACCCCGTAAGCTGATCACCACAGTAGGTGGCATCAATTATGTTATTGACGAACTAAACCGGATTGCTCACGGAGACCTTGCTTAATTGAAATGACTGTTTTCAGAATCACGGCAGCACAATGGAGTAAACAATTAACCGCTTCAGGCTATCCTGCCCGGTGGAGCCGCCGCGGGAGTTTTGTTATCTATACTGCTCAAAGCAGGGCGCTGGCATGTCTTGAAAACTTAGTGCATAGAAGCGGAGAAGGTAATAATGCCTTTTTTAAGGTGATGCTGATTGAAGTACCCAATTCCCTTAAAGTGGAGGTTGTAGACACAAAAATTTTAAAGAAAGACTGGTATGCACTTACTAATTATGCTTATTGCCAGGCAATAGGCGATCAATGGGTAAGGGATGGAAAAACGGCTGCGATAAAAGTACCATCGGCTGTTATAAAACAGGAATATAATTATTTACTGAACCCCAACCACCCTGACTTTAAACAAATAAAATTAGCCGGCATCGAACCTTTCGGTTTTGATGAGCGGTTCTGATCAGTGTTTCTTCAATTTGCTTTTAAATACTTTTTCAAACTTTTCCACCTTGGGCCTTATCACAAACTGGCAATAACCCTGGCCGGTATTGTCATTGTAATAATTCTGGTGATAACCCTCTGCAGGATAAAATTTTACAAATGGTTCGATGGAGGTGACGATGGGTTTATCCCAGGCACCACTTTTATCCAGTTCAGCCCTGTATTTTTCGCCTTTTGTTTTCTGTAGCTCACTATGATAAAATATTACGCTTCGGTATTGTGTACCGATATCATTTCCCTGCCTGTTAAGTGTAGTGGGGTCATGTACTTTCCAGAAAATTTCCAGCAGTTCATCAAAGGTGATTTTAGCCGGATCGTACACCACATTAAGGCACTCTGCATGGCCGGTAGTGCCGGTACACACTTCCTTGTAGGTGGGGTTTTCATTAAAGCCGCCGCTATAGCCGCTGGTTACTTTTATCACGCCTTCCACCTCCTGGAAAATAGCTTCTGTACACCAGAAACACCCGGTACCAAAAGTGGCGGTATCTGTAATAGTTGCAGTTGAATTATCCATATTTGTTATTTTGATTGTGTTCGTTTGTTTTGCAAAAACCACCAGCCCGGCAAAAGTGGCAACTGCTAAAAACATTTTTTTCATGTTGAATATTTTTGTACCTGAATCACAAAAGTAGTTGGCTTGGAGTAGGAAACAATTTATCTTTAAATAAGTTTAACAAACCTGGCAATAACGGTAATACGTAAACAGAACATGAACCTTACAAATCAATACATATTTATTTTGAATACCAGCAATCGTTTTATTATAGCAACATCGTTGTGTCACTCTTTTGTACGGCACACCCGCAGGCAACTGCTGGCTTTTATACTCCTGCTTTCTGCTGGAATAATCTCCTGTAAAACCAACAATACCATGCAACAGCTTACAGCTCACGCTTTCCGCCTGAAACCCGGCCAGGACCTTAAAAAAGAAATTCAAAAAATAGTAACAGACAGGCAAATTAAAGCCGGATGGATCAGCACCTGCGTGGGCAGCCTCACACATTACAATATCCGCTTTGCCAATCAGCCTGAAGGCAACAACGATAGCGGCCATTTTGAAATTGTGAGTTTAACCGGTACTGTTTCCATCAATTGTTCACATCTGCATATTGCTGTAAGTGACAGCAACGGAAAAACTATGGGTGGACATTTGCTTGACAGCAATATTGTGTACACCACCGCCGAAATAGTGATCCTGGCCAGTGGTGATTTCAATTTTAAAAGAGCAAAGGACGGCAGCACCCCCTGGGAAGAATTGCAGGTGGAAAAGGTAAATGAAAAATAAAGGTGGATGAAAATATTGCCATGAAAGAAATTTGATAATAAGCTGAATGTAAAGCCAAACTTAATTGCATGCCCATCACTTCTGCTGAATCAACGTACTTTTGCCGGTAAAAAAAATTACTAAGAACAAATGATCAGGTTTTTCCCGGAGTCGGCATTGGTGCAATTAGAATTTGAAAAAGTGAAAACAATACTGGCATCGTATTGTCGCAGCGAATACGCTAAACACCAGGCGGGCAATTTACGTATCCACACCAAAAAAGAATTTATTGAAACAGCACTGCAGCAGTCTAATGAATACAAACTGCTTGTGCAGAGCGGCCAGTATTTCCCCAACGATTTTGTGGTAAACATCAGCAAGGAACTGAAGCTGCTGGGTATTCCGGGTGCAGTACTCAGTGGGGAACAGTTTTTACTGATTAAAAAACTGGCCGATAATACCGGAAATATTTTTCGCTGGTTTGATAACGAACGCAGGGCAGCATATCCGGCTTTATCCAAAGTGATTGAGGATACCTACTTCGAAAAAAGCATCAACGAACTCATTAATGATGTACTGGATGACACTGGTAATGTAAAAGACAGTGCAAGTGAAGACCTGGCAAGGATACGAATGAGCCTGTACCGGAAACGAAATGATTTGCGGCGCCTGTTTGATAAGATTGTAAGCAAACTAAACAAACAGGGCTGTTTAGCTGATATTGAAGAAAGTTTTATGAATGGGCGGAGGGTACTCGCAGTTTTTGCCGAACAAAAACGAATGATAAAAGGGGTACTGCATGGCGAAAGTGACAGCCGCCGAACCACCTTTATTGAGCCGGAAGAAACCACCGAACTCAATAATGATATTTTTTCATTGGAAAATGAAGAAACCAAAGAAGTATATAAAATTTTGCGGAAGCTCACCGGGCAATTGAGTGTGTATGCTGCCTTGCTGAAAACTTATTTTGATACAGCAGGTGAATTTGATTTCATTTATGCCAAGGCCAGGTTTGCTGCAGCAGTTGGCGGTAACTATCCGTTGCTGTATGACAAGGCCCATGTAAAATTGATCAACGCTTATCACCCGCTGCTGCTGTTGTACAATCAAAAGAATAATAAGCCCACTATTCCCATTAATATTTCGCTGAATGATAAGAGCCGGATACTGGTCATCAGCGGTCCTAATGCAGGTGGTAAAACGGTTACCTTAAAGACTGTGGGCCTGCTGCAACTGATGCTTCAAAGCGGGTTACTGGTTCCGGTAAATGCGGATAGTGAGATGGGAATCTTTAAACAGATCATGATTCATATAGGGGATACACAGAGCCTGGAGTTTGAACTGAGTACCTATTCATCGCATTTGAAAAACATGAAACACTTCATGGAAAATGCCAATGGGAAAACCTTATTCTTCATTGATGAACTGGGCAGCGGAAGCGACCCCAACCTTGGTGGCGCCTTTGCAGAAGTGATTATGGAAGAGCTGGCACATAAACATAGCTTTGGTATTGTAACCACTCACTACCTCAACCTGAAAGTGATGGCCAACAAAGTTCCCGGTATCATCAATGGCGCCATGCAGTTTGATGAAAAGAACCTGCTGCCTTTATACAAATTGATTATTGGGAAACCGGGAAGCTCCTATACTTTTTCCATTGCAGAACGAATAGGCCTTGATAAACGACTGATTGAAAAGGCAAGACAACTGGTGGATGGAGATCATTTTACGCTGGATAAATTACTCAACAGAACAGAACAGGACCTTCAACAAATTGATGCAGAAAAAAAAGGCCTGCAGCATTTGCTTAAAGAAAATGAACGCCTGAAAAAAGAAATGCAGCAGGTAATGGATAAAGAAAAACACCTGCAGGAGGTAGAGCGGTTGAAGCACCTGAATAAAATTTCAGAAGACAAACTGGCTTACCTGAAAGACATGGAGCGCAGGCTAAAAGCAATGGTGATAGAATGGCGCAAGGCAGAGGACAAAGACAATGTGGTAAAGATGATCCATGCCTTGCTGTTTAACCAGAAAGAAAAGATGGTGACAGAAAAACACCAGAAAAAACAGGATGAAAAGTTTATTGAAATAGGAGGTGAGATCAAAATTGGGGATAAAGTAAGGATGAAAAAGAACCGGCAAGTGGGTATTGTAAAAGAATTAAGGGGAAAAAAAGCAGTGCTGCAGGTAGGTGTAATCCCCATCACCGTTGACTTACAGGATTTAGTGGTGGTAAGAGACAAGGCTCCGGATAAAATTGTTTCGTAAAATTTTTGGGTTGAAATAGTTGAACCCTTACTTTTGCGCCGGAGAGTTGGCAGAGCGGTCGATTGCGGCAGTCTTGAAAACTGTTGACTGTAACAGGTCCTGGGGTTCGAATCCCTAACTCTCC
>JAYVUL010000221.1:0-6018 GCA_043787935.1 Chitinophagaceae bacterium
GCCTTATACCCTGCCGCATTGCTTTATTGCCATATTTGGTAATCCATTGAATTTGCTGCCAGGGCCTGTGCTCGGTTTGTGAAATATATTTATGATTGCGTGCCGGAAAATAATTTGCCCACGCATAACCCACTGTCAGTTTTGTATTGGGAGCAACATAGTAGGTTAGCCCGAAGCGCACAATGGTTACATAAAGATCTTTAACAAAATCATCAAGGGTGCGTAAATTTAAATCTGTTGTCAGTTCCCATTTATTGCTTAGCCTTAGTTGATTAACGTACGCTAACCATATTTGGTTAATATTTTCCGTGCTTTTAGTAGTTTGAGCCTTTAAGGAAAAACAAGAAAAAACTACTACACAGAAAATGATTTTTTTTTTCATCAATTATATTATATAAAAAGAAGTGCAAATATAGAGCACTCCTTTTTAATCCATCACAGCCAAACCTGTTATTGTGTTTCCTTTATTTCATCATTGGCTGCTATTATTATCTTGTCGCCTTCTTTTAAATTACCATAAACTTCAATTTTTCCTGCGGTAGCGTTGCCTGTACTTACATCCACTTTTGCTATTTTATTACCATTTGCAAGCAATACATATTTTCTTTCAGTAGAAATAACCACTGCCGATTTGGGCACAAACATAGCCGTAATATCTCCTTTTGAATATAAGACTACATCCACAAACATGCCGGGCGACAACTGACCATCTTTATTCAATACGTCGACTTCCATTCTTTCGGTGCGATATTGTGAATTCACATTCATCGCCGAACGGTTGATAAAACCGGTTAGTTTTTTTCCCTGTAATGCACTCACAAAAAAACCCACAGTATCTTTATTTTTTAAATTTCCTGCAATCCCCTCTGGTATGTCCATCTGCAGGCGCAAACGATCTTCCTGTTTCAATTCAAGCATGGGTTTATCCTTTACTGAATTGCTTACCAAAGCACCTGGTGACACATTTCGCTCAGTGATGATGCCCGCAAAAGGTGCTTCTACCCGCAGGTATCCCAACATGGTTTGCTGCATTTGCCAGTTGGCTTTTTCCGCATTGCTAACAGCACTGTCCGCTTCCATCTTAGAACGGATGCTTGATAAATCAAGCGGCGAAATTGCGCCTGCGGTTTTTGAGGCTTCCAGCAATCGTTGATACCGTTCTTTATCGAGCGTAAAATCAGCTTTTGTGCGGGCATATTTTTCTTTGGCTTGCAAAGCAGCCTGTTCCAATTCAGGTGCTTCCAGCTGCATCAGCAAGGTTCCTTTAGAAACCCTGGAGCCAATATCTACCAGCACTCTTTTTACATACCCGTTCACTTTTGGAAAAATGCTGACTTCCTGGTAGGCTGCAAGCTGCGCCGGCAATTTTATTGTAGTGGCAACGCCACCCTTTTCAACCGTGGCCAATGCATATTTTGGCACAGCAGCTTTTACATCCGCAACAGTTTCCGTTGCAGCAGAATTTGAATTGCAGGAATAAAACACCCCCAGTATCAGCGAGCAAAAAATAAAATATTTCATGTGTATATTTTTAAAGTTTTTTGGTAAGATAAAACCGTTAGTAGTTGGTTTCATTATAAAAATTAATTGTTCAGTTCATCTGGCATTAAGGAAACGGAAGAAAAAGTTGACTTTTGCCTTACCCAGCCATATACCAGTGGTACTATAAATAATGCTGCAAAGGTAGAAGCAATCAGGCCACCAATTACCGCCCGCCCCAATGGAGCGGACTGATCACCCGCCTCTCCCAGTCCACTTGCCATTGGTATCATTCCTGCAATCATGGCAAGACTCGTCATTAAAATGGGGCGCAACCGGATGCTTGCTGCAACCGTGGCTGCCTTAAATGGATTTTTATATTGTAAGCGTAAAGCCTCGGCATTGGTTACAATCAAAATAGCATTGGCTACCGACACACCCGTGCTCATAATAATGCCCATATACGATTGCAGGTTTAGTGTTGCACCCGTAGCCAGCAACAATAAAAGAGCACCAAGTAGTACAGCCGGTATGGTTGATAATACGGCGATGGATACACCAAAGGATTGATAATTGGCAGCGAGTAACAACAATATTACTACAATGGCTACCAGCAATCCCGTTTGTAAGCTATCCAATGTTTCTGTTAATAAAGAGGACATTCCCTTTACATCGGCAACCAATCCTTTTGGTGGTGTGCCTAAAGAAGTGATGGCTTTTTGTACGGCCGTGGTTGCTGTACCGAGATCTTTTTTATAGATGTTGGCACTCACTGTTAAAAAACGGCGGGGGCCGGCACGGTCATATTCACCGGGCAACGTATCAACTGTCATTTGTGCGATGTCAGACAAGATGGGTCTTGATTTTCCTTTTACCAGTGAAATAGATTGCAACTGTTCGATGGAGTTCATAATGTATTCCGGCACCTGTACCTGCACCTGGTAAGTGTAGGCAACCTTCTGATCAAGCCATTGTACTTTTTCTGTAAAGCGGCTGGAAGAGGTAGCATCTGTAATGCTTCTGGCTACTTCGTTAAGATTAAGCCCCATCTGCGCCAAACGAAAACGATCAATGTTGATTTTAATGGTGGGGAATTTTAAAGGCTGCGCTATCTGTACATCCCGCAGGTAATTAATTTGTTTCAGGCTATCCACCAACCTTTCCGCATACAATTTTAATTCGTCAAAATTTTTACCTGCCACCCTTACTTCAATGGGGGTAGAAGCACCCTGCGCCATGATCTTTTCTGTCAATTCAATGGGTTCAAAAGATATGTTTAGCAACGGATAAGCCGCTTTTATATTCTTCCGCAACTTATCTTTTAATTCATCCAGGTTGGCCTTGTAATTTTCTTCCAGGTTAATTTGTAAGATGGCTTCATGTGTGCCACTGTTAAAGATATAGAGGTTACTGGATCCATAACTGCTCGGTATCAATCCAACATAGGCCGAACTGATTTTTACATTGCCGTTGGTAGTTGCGTTAATCACATCGAGCACACCTTTTGTTACTCTTTCGGTTTGCTCCAGCCTGGTACCATCCGGCTCTTTAATCCTTATCTGTAACTGACCGTTGTTGGTTTTAGGCAACAAATCTTTTCCGATAAAAACAAAACAACCACCTGCCGCCGCCAGTGACAAAATAAAATATACCAACACAATAGGCCTGCGGTTAGGCATCCAGTTTTCCAGTTTATTTGCCAGCCCCAGTTTAATGCGTTGAAAAAATCCATTCTCTTCCGGATGTTTTTTATCTTCCGAATTATGCATATTTATTTCGCTGATTTCTTTATCATCCAAAGCCAATCCTGCATGGGCATGTTGCTTTTCATGATGGTACTGAAACATATCTTCCTTCAATAACCAGTTGGCAATAACCGGCACCAGCGTTTGGGCTGCAATAAAGGAAACGATCATGGCAAAACCGATGGATAAAGAGAGTGGCAGGAACATTGCTTTCGGCACACCATTCATTACAAAAGACGGTGCAAATACGGCCAGAATACACAATAGAATCAGCAGCAATGGAAAAGAAATTTCTTCACAGGCATCCAGGATGGCCTGTCGTTTATTCTTACCCATCTCCAGATGCTGGTGTATATTTTCGATGGTTACAGTGGCCTGGTCAACCAATACGCCGATAGCTAAGGCCAGACCGCTCAATGTCATAATATTAATCGATTGTCCGGCGAGGTTTAGAAACAGCACACTGCTCAATATGGCCACCGGAATAGTAATCACTACAACCAGGCTACTTCGCCAGTCTTTTAAAAACAGCAACACCATCAGGCCGGTAAGAATGGCGCCCAGTATACCTTCTGTCATCAGGCTTTTTACAGCGTTGATAACAAATACAGACTGGTCAAATTCGTACCCGATATTGACATCATCAGGCAATAGGCTTTGCATTTCAGCAAGCTTACCTTTTAACGATTGCACCACTGCCCAGGTAGAAGCATCAGCCGTTTTTACCACGGGGATATACACAGAACGTTTGCCGTTGATGAGCGCATAATCCACGGTTACATCGGCCGCATCTGCTACCGTACCAATATCGTGTATAAACACCGCAGCAGCACCCTCGGTAGTGATAGGAATGTCTTCGAACTCTTGCACTTTTTCTTCCAGTGAATTTACAGTGGTTACATACATCATGCTGTCTACCCGCAAATTACCCGAGGGGCTCATGCTGTTGCTTTTTGAAATAGCATCCACCACCTGGTCGGGGGATAAATTATAGCGACGCAATTTTTCTGGATCCACACTCACCACAACCGACCTTGAGTTGGCACCAAATGGTGGCGGCGCAGATAAGCCAGACACCGTGGAAAACATCGGCCGCACACGGGTTACCGCAAGGTCATAAATCTCTTTTAACGATTTTGTCTGGCTGCTAAACACCAACTGCCCCACGGGCAATGAAGAGGCATCAAACCGGATCACCTGAGGAGGTAATGCACCAGGTGGAAAAAACTTGGAAGCCCTGTTCACCTGTAAAGCAACCTGCGCTGACGCTTCGGCCATATCAGTGCCTTCGTAAAAGGAAAGTTTGATCAGGGTAAGCCCCTGTATATTTTTACTTTCCATATTTTTTATACCATTCACGTATAAAAACTGGTCCTGCAAACGGGTGGCAAAAAAGCCTTCCATTTGCTGTGGACTCATGCCACCATAAGATTCAATTACATAGATTGTTGGCAGGTTCAGTTTGGGGAAAATATCAATCGGAATTTTCCTGATCGCCATAAAAGAAAACAACAACAATCCCGTAAAAAATACCATTATGGTAATGGGCCTTTTTAATGCTGCTCGTACCATAATTAGTTATTTTAAGGTTTGAATAAATTGAGTAAGGTTTCCGGTAGATGCGGCTTTATCTAATTGAGCCTGGTACCAGTCGTTCATAGTTTCTATGTAGTCTGTTTGAGATCGGTATAGCACAAATGATGCATTGGTAAGATCTATCAATGAAATCAGCCCCGCCTTAAACTGTGCCAGCTTTTGCTGGTAGGTAGCCTGGGCTGATGCTAATTGTACCGGCAATTCCTTTAAATTATCAATGGTAGTTTGAATGGCACTGTTGGCTTGGTTGGCAGACGATATTATTGCCAGTTTTTGTTGTTGTAATTCAAATTCACTGGCTTGCAACTGGTACTGGTTAATTGCAAGTTTATCTTTTTTATAGAGTCCATTAAAAAGATTGTATGTAAACGCCACACCCAATGCATAGTTAAACCGTTGATAGCCCAACCCTGTCTCCAGCGATTTATATTGGTCGCTGTATTGAATGCTGGACCCCCTTGCCCAGGTACTGCCCACCAATAAAATTTTAGGCAAATAACTTTTTTCAATCAGGTTTTGACTGGCCGTAAGGATATCCCTTCTTTTGATATAATAATCCACCAATGGGTGATGGATAGTGTCCATCAAAAAATCAATAGCGGCAGGCATATCACCACCCAGATTGATTAAAACACTATCCAGCACCAACCCGTTGGCTGGTATGCCCGTTATATAAGCAAGTTGTTCTTTCAACTGGTTAATAGTACCAAGGGTTTGGTTATAATTGATTTTCGTTTTGGATAGTTCGGCCAATGCAAGCGACGAATCCGATCCTGGTTTTATACCGCTTAAAGTAAGCGCCTGAATAACTGAAAAAATACTTTGGTAACGGGAAATATTTTGCTGATCAGCCGCAAGCCGGTATTGATATTTAAGAATCGTAAAATACAGTTTGGCAATATTCAGATCAATCAGGTATTGATCTTTTTTCAGATCACTTTCTGCGAGGTTTAGATAGGCATTGGCCGCATTCAATTTTGCCTTATTAAGGCCAAAATTATCCAACTCATATTCGCTGTATAATACCGCCAGATTTCCGGTGGCAGCCTGCAAATTATTTTCGTCCCGAATACTTCCAGATGTTGAAGGCGTAATACCGAAAGTAAAATAGCTGCCAGTCATTGAATTGGCAGAGCCTATATTTAATTCTTCCCCAAATTTAAGCTGAGGTAAAAATGAATGCTTTGTGTCTGTAATA
>JAYVUL010000222.1:0-4572 GCA_043787935.1 Chitinophagaceae bacterium
TAAACCCTCGCCCAACTGCCCCTCTGGTTACAACACCTGTTATCTATTGTAAGAATGAAATACCGATAACACTTTCGGCTACCGGCACTGCAGCCAATGTGCTTACATGGTACAATAATCCCGGCTTAACAGGAGGCAGTACCACAGCACCAACACCCGTTACCTCTGCAACAGGCACTACCAATTACTATGTTACACAGTCAAACAGTTTTAGTTGCCGGAGCGACTCGTCAGTTATTGAAATTATAGTCAATCCGGGCATCACCGGAAATACCATTACCGCCAGCCAAAATATTTGTGCCGGTACCTCACCCAATCCACTTCTATCCGGTACAGTTACTGGTGGCAGTGGTACTTATACTTATCAATGGCAGAGCTTACCGGATGGTATTGCTGTGTGGGGTAATATCAGCGGCGCTAACAGTGATACTTATGCTCCGGGGATATTGAATGACACGATAAGATACAGGAGAGTTGTTACCAGTTTACCTTGTTCAGATACTTCTAACATCGTTACCATTAATGTATCCGGGGCATTGACCAATTTTAATATTGCTGCCAGTCAAATTATTTGCGAAGGCTTAGCCCCTGTTGGATTAACCGGAGATTTACCAACGGGTGGCGGTGGAGGATACAGTTATGTTTGGGAGCAATCAACAGACGGAAGTACCTGGACAACAGTTGGTGGCAATACACAAAATTTTCAGCCACCCATACTTACAGTTACTACTTTTTACAGGAGAAAAGTAAATGCAGCACAATGCAGTGCCACTTCCAATACAGTCACCATCACTGTTAACCCTACCCCAACAGCTTCCATCACAGCCGTAAGCAATTCAATTTGTGTGTACGATAATGGCGTGGTGACTTTTGCAGCTACTGTCGGTACTGCTCCTTTTAATATTGAATTGGTGGTAACCCGGCCAGATAATGCAACTGATACCATAAGGCAAACGATCAATAGCAATGGGCCGGTAAATATTACAGTTATACCTCTAAACAGTGCAGCAGGCAACTATAGCATCCGCTTAACAAAACTAACGGACAGCAAAGGTTGCGAAAGAATAAATATTTTGCCTGCTGTGATCATTACTGTAAAACCATTACCCGTACTGGTGCTGACCAACAGTTCACCAATATGCAATGGAGTAAGTGCCACACTTACGGTGGGTGGGGCTACCACTTATGTTTGGTCACCCAATACAAATATCAATACTACTACCGGCAATACAGTGATTGTTACACCAGCGTCAACAACCACCTATTTTGTTCGTGGTACACTCAATGGTTGTATTAAAGACACGAATACTTTAGTAACAGTAATACCCGGTGCAGTAGTTGCCAATGCCGGTACGGACCAGGTTTTATGCAATGCCGTAACCGCTACGCTTGCAGGAAATGCAGCGTCAGCAAATGCTACAGGGGCCTGGACGCAAGTTCGTGGGCCAGCTTCAACAATTACTACTGTGGCCCAAAACAATACTACCGTAACAGGTTTGACGGCTGGAGGAACTTATTTGTTTCAATGGAAGATAACCGGGCAGGCACCTTGCCCGCCAACGGCAGATACGGTAACAATTGATGTGCTTTCCCCCATCATCAACACAATTAAAATCGATACCATTATTTGCAACGGTCAATCAGTAACGATCCGCAATGATTTTTTATTGGGCGGCAGTTCTGCGGCAATAGATTCAGTATATACTTTTCAGTGGGAGAGCAGCCCGGCTGGTTTTAATAACTGGGTAAATATTGTTGGTGCCGATAGCGCAACATTATTGGCAAGTCCGGCAACAAGTACCTGCTACAGAAGAAAAGTAAAAACGAATAGCCTTTGTGAAACCATCAGCAACAGTGTCTGTGTTGTAGTAAATCCAACCATTGCCAACAACAGCATTGCTGCCAGCCAGCAGGTTTGTGTCAATACTCCTGTAGCAAATTTGCCAGGCAGCACACCAACTGGCGGTGATGGTTCGTATGTTTATCAATGGCAAACCAGTACAGACTCTGTTACCTGGAGCCCTGTTACGAATACAGTAAGTTATCAGCCACCAACCTATGCTGCAGCCGGTGTTCATTATTTCATAAGAAATGTAACCAGTGGCAATTGTACAGATGCAAGCAATGTAGTAACGGTAAGGGTTAACCCGAATGCCAGGGCCATTTTTTCTGCAACCATCACCGACGATTGTGCAAGGTTTGATTTGGGAAATGTTATTTCAGTAACCCATTTACCCGACAGCAATGGTACATACAATTGGTATGCAGACAATGTGTTGTTTGGAAGCAACAGCACCGGCATTTTTCCAGGTTATACGATACAAACTCCCGGAGATACCGTAAACATAAAATTAATAACCCTCAGCCAATTTGGCTGTAAACCTGATACAGCCCAACAACAGTTTACTACCAAAATAACAGCCGTTGCACAGTTCACAAAAGATACTGCAGGCGGCTGCGGCCCATTGGTTGTGAATTTTTCCAATACCTCCAACCTTACAGATAACAGCATAGAATTTTTCTGGGATTTCGGAAACGGCAGCGGCAGCAGGCTGATGCAGCCCGGGCCGGTAAGCTTTGTGCAAAGCCCCTTTTACAGCGATACTACTTACCAGGTTACTTTAAAAGCATACAATGGTTGTGATACCACTACCTGGCGTGACAGTATTAAAATCAGGAGTAATCCTAAAGCAAGATTTGCGGTGGATACCATTGCTGGCTGTTCTCCATTCCGCATACTGATTACCAACAATTCGTTAGGCACACCCAACACTTACCATTGGGATTTTGGCAATGGGTTTGATACCGTTACCACCGTAAATGGCAGTTTTAGTTATGTATACAATATTGGCAACAGCACAGATACTTTTCCCATCAGGCTGATTGCTGAAAACGAGTGTGGGAGGGATACCCAGGTGATCGATATACGGGTGGCCCCCAACAGGATCAGGCCCCAGGTTACCATTAATGCAAGTGAATTGTTTGGCTGTGTACCACATATTGTGGTATTTAACAATGCCACTACCGGGGCTGATCGTTTTGAATGGGATTACGGTGATGGTTCTGTTCACGATGTTACCAATATCAGCCAGGCTACCGTACCGCATACCTTTAATACAGCTGGCATTTTTAACGTATCCATACGAATGACCAATGGATGCAGTGATACCACCGTTTTCAGGCAGGTAACCGTTTATACAAAACCAATAGCGGGCTTTACTGCAAATGCCCCGGTATATTGTTTGGGTGACGTCATCAGCGTAAACAATACTTCCCAAAACGCAAGTAACTACAGTTGGTTTTGGGGAGACGGACAAAGCAGTACCGGCTTTAACCCAACTCATGTTTACAGCGTTGCAGGTAACTATACCATTTTATTAAGGGCTGAAAAAACAAACAACTCCGGTATCGTTTGCTTTGATACGATGGTGCAAAGCATTACGGTTTTGGTAAGGCCGGATAGCAGGATACAATCCAATATCTTAACGGTGAATTGTGCACCATTTACCTTTACTGCTTCAGCACCGGGAATCATTAATGAAACGGCAGCCTGGTACATTACTGATACAACGGTTTCTCCTTCTTTAAGTATAACTGCCGGCTTACGTACGCAATACACTTTCAACAAGCCCGGTACCTTCTCCATAAAAATGGTTGCAGAAAATGTGCTGGGTTGCAAGGACAGCACTGTTCAAACATTCACGGTGAGGGGTACCCCGGTAGCCAGTTTTACGCCAACTACGATTGCTGTTTGTAAAATTGATACCACCGTATCTTATCTTAACACCACAACATTTAATGATAACGGGCCACTTAGCTACCAGTGGCTGGTAGATGATGTGCAGAAATCAACCAATGGCAACTTTACGTTCAGGTATGCACCATTCAATCCTGTTTTACCAAAAGTAATCACTACTAAATTGATTGCCAGCAATACCGTAGGCTGCAGTGATACGGCTATTGGCACTTTAACCATGTACCCCAATGCCAAAGCGCAATTCAGTATCAATAATCCGAATGACTGTGTGCCTTTTGTTCTTTCTATCACTGATGCATCTCAGTACACTGCCAAATACAAATGGCTGTTGAACGGGGTGCTGGTGGATACTGCTGCCAATCCATCCATTATTATTACACAACCACTTACCAATGATACGGTCACTTTAATTGCCAATAATATGTATGGATGTAAACCGGATACGTTTTCTGTAACATTCAGGTCGAGAACAAAACCTGTGGCAGCCTTTAAAGTAAATGATACATTGGGTTGTTCCGGGGTACTCAATATCGTTACTGCCAATCAAAGCAGCAGGGCCAATACTTACCAATGGGATTGGGGAGATAATTCTGCCGGCAGTGCTTTCACCAGCCCAACACATTTATATAATGTACCCGGCCTATATTTAATCACACTGGTAGCAAGTGATGATGTTTGTAAAGACACTACCAATAAATTAGTAACTGTTGCCATCAAACCAATCGTTGATTTTTCTGTCGATGATACACTAACCTGTGATACCGCAAGGGTGCAGTTTACCAACCTCACAAGAAATGCAGATACGTACTTGTGGA
>JAYVUL010000223.1:0-3654 GCA_043787935.1 Chitinophagaceae bacterium
TATTACAGGTTAACAGCAACCTCCGCAAATTATCCGATGAAAAAGAAGGGGTAATGCGCCCAGAGCCGGTTCCGGTATATAAAAACAAAACTTATTTAATGGCAGGTATTTTACTGCTGTTTGCTGTGGGTGGATATTATACCATCAATGGTGCAGTAGGCCTGGGCCGCATGAAAAATTATCAGCCACAGCAACCCATATTTTACTCTCACCAGGTACATGCCGGTACCAACCAGATAAGCTGTTTGTACTGCCATGGCGGTGCACAGGATAGCAAGCAGGCAAGCATTCCATCGGTTAATACCTGTATGAACTGCCATAAAGCAATCAATAAATACGAAGGGCCTGATAAATTAGTAAGAGAAGATGGAACAAGTGTTGATGGCACCGCAGAAATTCAGAAATTATACGAATATGCAGGCTGGAACGAAACAACGAAAACTTACAATGCAGATAATGACCACAACGGAATTGCGGATGGTGCAAAACCAATTGAATGGATAAAAGTGCATAACCTGCCAGATCACGTTTATTTTAACCACAGCCAGCATATTAAAGTAGGCAAACAACAGTGCCAGACCTGCCATGGTAACATACAAAAAATGCCCGAGGTTTACCAGTTTGCTGAATTAAGCATGGGCTGGTGTATCAATTGCCACAGAGAAAGTAAAGTGGATTTTTACAACAAAGAAGACGGCACCGGTAACAAATATTACAGCATTTACGAGAAATTTCACAAGGATATTAAGAATCATAAAATGGACAGTGTTACGGTTGAAAAGATGGGTGGAACGGAATGTCAGAAATGTCACTATTAAAATGAATTAGCTAATTAGCCAATGTGCTGATGTGCTAATGAAAGCACCCTGAACTATTGGACAATTAGCAGATTAGCAAATTAGCTTATTAGCATATTATCACATTATGAGTAAGAAAAAGTACTGGCAAAGTTTTGGTGAACTGAATCAAACGCAGCGTTTTCAGGAATCAGCCAATAAGGAGTTTAAAGAAGAATTACTTCCTTTAGAAGACCTTGATGATAAAGGTATTTTAGATGCCAAAACTCCACGCAGGGATTTTCTTAAATACCTGGGCTTTAGTACAGCAGCAGCCGCCATTGCAGCAAGCTGCGAAATGCCTGTACGCAGGGCTGTGCCTTTTTTAAACAAGCCTGAAAGCGTTATTCCCGGCGTTGCCAACTATTATGCATCTACTTATGTTAATGGTGGCGATACTATTTCGGTTGTTGTTAAGCAAAGAGACGGCAGGCCCATTAAGATTGAAGGAAACGAACTGTCAACCATCACAAACGGAGGAACCAATGCACAGGCTCAGGCTTCGGTGCTTGATCTGTATGATAACACCCGGCTTCGCTATCCCATGCAGAAAGATGGTAAAGATTTTAAAGAAGTTACGGGTTTTGATGCTTTTGATAAAATGGTGGGAGCAGCCATTACTGGTAAGGCGGTTGCCTTGCTTACTGCAACTGTAAACTCTCCATCTACCTTAGCAATTATAGCTGAATTTTTAGCAAAATATCCCGGCAGCCGCCACGTGCAATACGATGCTGTTAGTTACAGCGGCATGTTATTGGCAAACGAAGTTTGCTACGGAAAAAAAGCAATTCCTTCTTATCATTTTGATAAAGCAAAAGTGATTGTAAGCTTGGGTGCCGATTTTCTGGGAACCTGGTTAAGCCCGACTGAATTCAACAATCAATATTCACAAAACCGGAAGGTAAAAGGCGAGAAACCTGAGCTTAGCAAACATTTTCAGTTTGAAAGCATGATAAGCCTTACTGGCAGCAATGCTGATGACCGCTATACCCATAAACCATCCGAAACCGGTGCTGTTGCATTGGCTTTGGCGGCTAAACTGGGTGTCGCAGTTATAGCTCCTGCTATTGCAGATGCAAAACTGAATAAAGGAATAGACACTGCGGTTGCTGCTTTAAAAGCAAGCAACGGCGCAGCTTTGGTTGTTTGCGGCAGTAATGATGCAAACATACAGGTAGTGGTAAATGCCATTAACGCAGCTATTGGTGCAAATGGTACCACCATCAACTGGGCCATCACATCAAACTACAAAAATGGGATTGATGCTGATATGGAAAAATTGATTGCCGATATGAGCAGCGGCGCCATTGGTGCTGTTTTGATCAACGGTGTTAACCCTGCATATTCATATAGCGACAGCAAAAAATTTAAAGATGCTTTGGCAAAAGTTGTTTCTGTTTCCTTTAACGGAACTATGGATGAAACAACCGAGCTGTGCACATTTATCCTCCCATCTCATCATTGGTTAGAGAGCTGGGGCGATGCTGAACCTAAAACAGGTTATTTCAGTTTGCTGCAGCCAACTATCAATCCATTATTTAAAACACGTGCTTTTCAAACTTCATTAATAAAATGGAGTGCTGCTGCCGGAAGTTTGATTAATGATTACGAAACTTATTTTAAAACATACTGGAGTGCCAAACTGGGCACCACAGAATTATACGAAAAAGCTTTGCAGGACGGTGTTGTAGAACCTGTAACAATGCCTGTTGGCGGCGGATCTTTCAGCGCTGCAAAATTGGGTGAAGCAGCTTCAGCAATTGCATCAACAAAAGGAGGAGCGGTTGAAATAGTGCTTTACCAAAAAGTATCAATTGGTGATGGTGGCCAGGCCAATAACCCCTGGTTGCAGGAATTACCTGATCCGGTTAGTAAAGTAACTTGGGATAATTATGCAATGATGAGCCCGGCCATGGCTTTAAAATTACTGAACCTTGATGTGATGAACCAGGCAGGTGGTAAGCAAAGTGATTATGAAGTGCATCCCGAAAAACCAGTTGTAAAAATTACAGCAAATGGTAAATCGGTTGAGTTACCGGTTATTGTTATTCCTGGTATGAATGCAGCAACCGTTGCACTTGCAGTTGGTTACGGAAGAGAAAGTGCAGATAAGAATACTACATCAACCAACATTGGCCGCTCGGCACATGGTGCTGGTAAAAATGTTTATCCATTGGTTGCTTTCAACGGCACTAATATATATAGCTCGGCAGCAACTGTTGAAAAAACGGGAGCAATGTATCCATTGGCACAAACACAGGTGCATGGTTTTACCGAAAGCCGCCCGGTTATTTACGAAACCAATCTTACAAGTTTTACAGCTAATCCCGAAGCTGTTTTAGAAGAAATAACCAAAGAGCGTTTAGCTATAACCATTGATGGCAGTAAAGATTTTGTGAAAGACGCAACCATTTATCCTGATTTTGATAAGCCGGGTATTAAATGGGGAATGAGTATTGATTTAAATACCTGTACCGGTTGCAGCGCCTGCGTGGTAGCATGTACAGCCGAAAATAATGTGAGCGTGGTTGGTAAAATGCAGGTGCAGCGTGCACATGAAATGCACTGGTTGCGTATTGACCGTTATTTTACAGGCGACCTGGAGAATCCGGATGTGGTTTTTCAACCAATGCTTTGCCAGCATTGCGATAATGCTCCTTGCGAAAACGTTTGTCCGGTATCAGCAACTAACCACAGCAGTGAGGGGTTGAACCAGATGATCTATAATCGTTGTATTGGTACAAGATATTGTGCCAACAACTGTCCATACAAAGTACGTCGTTTTAACTGGCTTGATTATACCGGAGCAGACAGTTTC
>JAYVUL010000224.1:0-2813 GCA_043787935.1 Chitinophagaceae bacterium
ATAAATAAATGATTGGGATCGTACTGCTTAATGGCTTTGCTTACGGTTTCAAAATATTTACCCGCCAGCCAGCCTAAAAATTCTTCTTTCTGTTCCTTGCTGATGGTACTTTCATCTACACCGGAATTTTTCATCCATGCTGCGGCGGCTGCATAACACTTATCTGACCTGTCTTCAACGCTCATGATCTCCTTAAACTCTGTTTGTGTAAAGGGCAGTTCGTTATCAGAAAAATGCCCCAGCAAATCAGGATCATTTTTAGTGGCGGATAATTTCTTTGCCTGTTCATCACAATACAATGCAAACCCATCATCCAATAAAAAAGAGAGGACCGAATTATTTTTTCTTGCCTTATCTTTTTTCTTTGCCCCATTGGCATATCCGCTCAGCAGGTTTAACTGGGTGGTGTAGGCGAATGGAATAGCGGCAGTTTTGTTACAGGCAATTATCGCTGCCGTATCGCTCCAGCTTCCGGCCGTATTAAACCCTATTTGCCTCAGTGTATTCAATGTAACGGCTATCCATTTTTGTTTATCGCCAAATTGCTGGTTAAGGGCCATTTCATTGTTGCCGGATTTACCCAGGCGGATACTGTTAACTGCCGCAATAGTGATGGCATGCCCTGCAGGATCAATCACCCACCACCTGGCTTTTATTTTTTCTGTTCTGAAAAACCCCGTGGCTTTGGAACGGATGTTGATGTTCCCGCCATATTTATCCAGCTTTGTATTCTTTGTTTCTTTAAATCCCTCAAGCCTGTCTACCGTAACAGCCGCATAGTTTTGCCAATTGCTGTAATGCACCTGTTTAGCTTCATCCTTGCTCCATACTTTTGCCTGTACCACCATACTATCTTTTGCGGCTACCTGCTTTTGGGCACAGCAATGCTGGAAGGAATTTGCAAAAAAGCAAATCAATAAAGGGATAATATTTTTTTTAAACGGCATCGTATAAAAGAAATCTCTGGGCATATTTTTTTATCAAATTGAAACTGCATTCATTTACTGGCAATGGTGATTTGTTCAACCCATCCCTGCCAATACAACTATCATTGTACCACTACTGTGAACTCTTTTACAAATGTTTTTTCAAAATTCAGGCGGTTGTACGAAGCCACGAAGACGGCTTTATAGGTACCGGGCTTTTTATATTTATATTTGAAAAAAGTAAGTGGGCTTTGAGAAATATTTTTTATTACAACGGGTACATCAGGTGCAACTGCATCAGGATTTAAAGGCCTTGAAATATACCAATGCCGGGCACCCAAAACAGCTGAGCTTGAATTGTTGTATTTTAAAAGCGTGCTGCTTTTTGACCACCTGCTAAAAGGCTCAGTAAAACTGACAGGAGCAAAACTACCTGAATTGATATTGGTGGAATCTATTACATTGGCCGTAGCTGTTCCATCTGTGAAATAATTGTACATACCGAGTTTTCCAACGCTCCACTCAACATTATTCCGTTTGTTTACAGCATAACTGAAGGCTAAATAAAATGGCTGGCCGGCTATAACACTATCAGTAATGTCTGTGAGGTAAGTTGCTCCATTCCCGGAAGGAACGAATATACCTAATGAGGTTAAAGGGGTAGGAAACAGGAATTTGTTATTCATATTTTTCCAGGTGGCATTGGCTACACTCATTGAATCGTACACACCGGAAAAATCAGTAGATATCAAAACATCCAATGTGTCTGCCGGTTTATTTTTAACCCTTGTTTCAAATTTCATTTTCAGGCTTCCCCCGGTAAGAACTGTGCGGTTCCTGTTATCATAATTGTTTCCGGTTTCCCCGGAATAAAAACTGATTACATCCGGGTTTTCGGCTAATTCAAAAATTGCAGAATCAGCGACGGCAATAGCAGGTATTGGCAATGTGGCGTCAAAGGAATATTCACTATCGGTTTTTCCGGGTACATTTTTTTTACAAGCAAAAGAGATTAGGCCAAGAGCAAAAACTGCAGTAAATATTTTTTTGTTCATCTGTATAAATATTATATAAACCAAATTAACCTGTAAATCACCAGCCATTATTTTGTGTAATCAAACTATTGACAGAAGTTTCTGAACTTGGCACCGGCAATAGGGTATCTCTTAATTTCACGTTGATATACCCTCCCAAAAATTTTGTTTTACTGGAGGTGCTTGCATCACTATTAGAAATAGCATTTTTGGTAAAATCCATCCGGGGATTGAAAATTCCCCAACGTATTAAATCAAATTTCCTAAGCGCTTCAAAACAAAGTTCCCTTGCCCTTTCATCCTGAATTACCCTCCTGAAAGCTGCCTGTGTAGCAACCTGTACAGGGAAAACAGGAGTAGCCAATGCACGTGCCCTTACCATGTTTACATATTGCAAAGCCAATGCAGTTGGCCCATTCACTTCGTTCTCTGCTTCTGCAGCCATCAGCAACACATCAGCATACCGGAGTACGGGGAAGTTAGTGGGCCCCCAATCCCTTTGTTTGGGAAGAAAGGTTTCATAATCCCGCTTCCATTTACCACAATCTCTTTCAAAAGTCAAGGTGCCTGGTGTAATGGGAGTAGTCGTTCTGGGAGTAGTATTGGAGTTATAGGTATACTCGGGCATATTCCAGTTTCGCCTTAAAGTATCTGAGGGAAAGGTGGCATATATGTTGTATAAAACCCCACTCGGCACATAAGAGCCATATCCATATATAATAGCAGGATTAGGGTCCGAACCGGTATAGCGCATAGCCAATTGGGATGCAAACCGGCTGCCCGGTGGTACTGCGCCAACGGGGGTATTATTACCAATAAATTCAATTTCCCACATGCTTTCTTTATAATCATA
>JAYVUL010000225.1:0-3543 GCA_043787935.1 Chitinophagaceae bacterium
AGTGCACAAATTCCTTTATATACCTGGCTGCCCGATGCAATGGCGGGCCCAACACCTGTGAGTGCATTGATACATGCGGCTACCATGGTAACAGCCGGCATTTACATGATTGCACGAAGCAATATTTTATACAGTATGGCACCCGCCACACAGGGTTTTGTTGCTATTATCGGTTTGTTAACGGCAGTTGTTGCAGCTACCATCGCTCTTAAACAAAATGATATTAAAAAAGTATTAGCTTACTCAACTGTTAGCCAATTGGGGTATATGTTTTTAGCACTGGGTGTTGGTGCATACACCGGTGCCGTGTTTCATGTAATGACACATGCTTTCTTCAAAGCCTTATTATTCCTTGGTGCAGGTAGTGTTATACATGCCATGGGTGGCGAGCAGGACATCCGCAACATGGGTGGCCTTAAAAAATACATGAGTGTTACACACATCACTTTCTTATTAGCCTGCCTTGCAATTGCAGGTATGCCACCATTCTCCGGTTTCTTTTCTAAAGATGAAATTCTGGCTGCGGCTTTTGAAAGCAACGGAAAGGGTGGAGTGGTTTTATGGGGGGTGGGAGTGCTTACAGCAATCATGACCGCATTTTATATGTTCCGTTTGTATGCCATGACCTTCCTCGGAAAATTCAGGGGCACCGAAGCGCAAGAGCATCATTTGCATGAAAGCCCCAAAACAATGACCATTCCTTTGATTATTCTGGCAATACTTTCTGTCATTGGCGGCTTGATTGGCATACCGGAAATTTTTATGCAGGGCGGCCACAGGTTGGAAACATTTTTAGAACCGGTGTTTGCACAAAGCAATGCTTTAACCGAAAAACATGCTTTATCTCATGCAACAGAATATATGTTGATGGGTGTTTCTGTTGGTGCAGCATTGATTGCATTAATATATGCGTGGACTAAATTCAGCAAATACGAGAAAACCCGCCTACCGGACGGGCAGGCAGAAACTGAAGAAACAGGGCTTAGTAAAGTGCTTGCCAACAAATGGTATGTTGATGAGTTGTATGATGCTATCATTGTAAAACCTGTGCAATCAATTGCAAAATATTTCAATAATATTTTTGAGAAAAAAGGTATTGATGGATTTGTGAATGGAGTTGGTAAAGCTGTTAATTATGGCAGCCGCCAGATACGTTTATTACAAACGGGTCAGGTAGGTACTTATGTTTTAATGATGGTGCTGGGCATTTTGATATTTTTTATTATTCAGTTGTTTTTGTGATGCCATCATACCGGTGAAACTGGTACAAGATGGCACATGCCGATAGCAAAAGCGATTGTTTTTTTGGTATAAATCGGTATAATAAGTAGATATGGATCACAAAGATTATTTAATAACGTTTCCGGAATTGTTGATCTGGTTTCCGCTGGTAGCGGGGCTTGTGGCATTTATTATCCGTAAAGAAAAAGCAGTAAAGAACTGGGCAATCCTTTCTTCGCTCATTACGCTGGGTATATCCATAGTGAGCCTGGTTTATGCCGATAATACAAAGCACTTCTACCTCAATAATGTAAGTTATTTCTGGTTAAAATACCTGGGCAGCAATTTTTCATTGGGCCTTGATGGTATGGGGCATATGCTTACAGCACTTACAGCAGTTTCGTTTCCCTTAATATTTATTGCCACCAATAAAACCAGTTATAAAAATGCAAATGTATTTTATGGGTTGATGTTGTTAACGCAGTCTGGTTTAATGGGTGTATTTACTGCCATGGATCTGCTGGTGTTTTATTTTTTCTGGGAGCTGGCTGTAATACCCGTTTACTTTTTGTGCAGCCGCTGGGGCGGAGAAAGAAGGATACCGGCCACATTCAAATTCTTTGTGTACACATTCGCAGGTTCGTTGTTAATGCTGGTAGGCATTATATACCTGTACATGCATACAACACCTACTGCATTTGCAGATCATTCATTTTCTTTGAATGCGGTTTATTCCGCAGCACTTACTCCTGTAGAAAAAAACTGGATATTCTGGCTTTTCTTTATTGCATTCGCCATTAAGATGCCGGTATTTCCTTTTCATACCTGGCAGCCCGATACCTACGAACAGGCGCCCACTGCAACAACCATGGTGCTGAGTGGTATCATGGTAAAGATGGGTGTGTTTGCTGTTATCCGCTGGATACTGCCCATCTTCCCCGATGCAGTAACTAAGTTTGAAAATATTGTTATCGGGCTTTCGGCTATCGGTATGATCTACGCCAGTTTAATAGCCATTAAACAGGATGACCTGAAACGTTTTGTTGCTTACTCATCCATTGCCCACATCGGTTTAATGTGCGCCGCTATTTTTACAAAAACCGAAATTGGTTTGCAGGGCGTGATGATACAGATGTTCAGTCATGGTATTAATATTATCGGCATGTGGATAGTGGTTGACCTGATTGAAAAACAAACCGGCACTCGTAAAATTTCTGAGCTGGGTGGTATAGCACATAAAGCACCTGCCCTAACCATCTTTCTGGTGGTAATTGCATTGGCAAATATTGCACTGCCATTAACCAATGCATTTGTAGGCGAGTTTATGATGTTTAACGGCTTGTTTAAATTTAATTTCTGGTACACTGTATTTGCAGGCCTGAGTATTATACTGGCTGCTGTTTATACTTTAAATATGGTGCAGAAGGTTTTTTACGGCGAGGCAAATTCCATTACCGGAAACATGCAGGACATTTCTTTTAATCAAAAACTGATACTGGCTGTGCTGGTTGTGTTTATTTTCCTTTTCGGGGTTTACCCGCAACCAGTATTTGATTTAACAAAAGATACAGTAGCGGCTATTTTAACAAGAATTAAATAATAAAACGCCATCGGCGTAACAGCGAATATGAATGCAATAATATTTACAGCAATTTGGGGAGTGGTGATGATGTTGGGCGGTGCTTTTATTACAAACAAGCGCATACCCAAATACCTGGCAATTTTTGGATTGGCAATTATATTGGTATTGAATTGTGTTGAAATGAATATGGGCATGCCTTTATTAGATGTTAACGTTATGGGCATGATGGAATTTAAAAATTTCAATCTCACTTTTATAAACGTGGCTTATGGCTGCACCTTACTTTACTTTTTTTTAAATGGAAGAGATATTGAAAAGGTAGGAGAAAATGTATCGGAATATTTTGCACTGATATTTTTTATTTTATGCGGTGTTGCCATTATATCAACTTTCAATTCTTTGCTGATGCTTTTCATCGGGATTGAAATTGTATCTATTCCACTCTATATTTTAACCGGCAGCGATAAGCGTAATTTAAAAAGCAATGAAGCTGCGCTGAAATATTTCCTGATGGGATCTTTCTTTACAGGCATCATGCTTTTGGGAATTGCATTTCTTTATGGCGGCGGCGATCTGGGATCTTTTGACATACATTTAATTATTTCGGGCAACGGGCCCATGCCGGCTATGATTGCAGCCGGATTGGTTTTGTTGCTGATATCCATGTCCTTTAAAGTATCGGCGGCTCCATTTCATTTTTGGACCCCCGATGTGTATGATGGTGCACCAACTGTGTTCAC
>JAYVUL010000226.1:0-27536 GCA_043787935.1 Chitinophagaceae bacterium
ACTGATCTCCGGTATCCAGGTGCTACCGGCCGCTGGGAAATTATCTTGCCCATCAATATTATTCCTGATTAAAATGGTTTTGTAAGGAAGGGTATCAATTACTCCCAAAACAAGAAAGTCGTTTAAGATGGTGATCCAGACCATATTAAACGACTTTTTTAAACTTGAAAACAAACACTGAAAAAACCCTGTATAATATTTTTAATTTTTCTTTTTTGTTTGATGAAGCGGCTTTTTCACTTTTCCTTTTTTATCGCTTCATCGCTTGTGATATATAGTTTACCCAAACTGTGCCATAAAATAAATAATTGAAAATGAGGTAGTTGTAAATTCATAGGCGATAATTATTTCCATATAGTGGAAAAAATAAATAAAATATGGAAAAGAATTGGCAAGCGAATATTGGCATGCAGCTGCAAGCCTTAAAAGTGATGACAATAAAATCGGGGAGGAGTTATTTGTACAGAACGGAAAGGTTACTTACGATTAAATATTTTGCCAAACCATAAAGCACCATATTGTTTGGTAAAATAAATTGCTGCAAAAATGTACCACCGGGCATCGGGGTAAAATTTCTTCATGAAGGCCGCATGATTTTTTATTGAAGTGGTCCTGATCCTGATCCATTTGTCTTTGCTTACACTGCCTTTATGAATGTGCATCACTTTTGCCTGGGGTAAAAAATGAATTTTGTACCCGAGTTGTTTAAAGTCCCAGCACCATAAGGTGTCTTCACAATACATGAAAAAATCATCAGAAAGTTTTTTCTTTGGTAACTGCTGAATAATAGCAGTTGGAAACAACATGTATGCTCCCCATACCCAATCACAGTCTGCAAAGCTTTGATGATCGAAATAATGATGCAGCATCAACGCAGCTCTTTTTGCTTTGGGTAATAATTTATACAGTGGGAATATTTCCAGTAATTCCCAGCTGATCGTTCTGAAGCGTCGGCAATTGTATTGCACCTTCCCGTCAGGATACAACAGCTGGCAGGTAACCATTCCCACTTCTTTGTGTTGCTGCATATAGTCAATGCAAATTTTCGGTGCATTATTTATCAGTTCTGTATCACTGTTAAGCAGTAATAAATATTCCCCCTTAGCTGCATCAACACCTAAATTATTGCCACCCGTAAAGCCTGTATTGGTTGGGCTTTTGATGAGATGGATCAATGGAAATTTATCTTTAAATAAATCAGGATCACATTCTATGGATGCATTGTCTACCAGGATGATTTCATACGCTATTCCCTGCAATTTTTCGTTGATGGAGGCAATGCAATTACAGGTAAGCTGAAAAGTATTGTAATTGATTATGACGATGGATAGCTGCATGAAATGTTTGGTAAAAAAATAGTATTGGTAAAAAAATCAGTTTCTTTCTAAAATTATTGTCATTTGGTCGCCCTTGCTTTGCCTGTTTAATTTTTTGGCTAAAAAATGATACCGGTAGGTGCTTAACGATAAAAGCCTTTTTTTACGGTTATTATTTTCAGGATGCAGCGAGCGCTTTTTTAAATACAACTCACTCCCCGTAAACTGAAAGTGGAAGGAATCATCATAAATAGATACAATATTGAACCCTCCTGCTTTTTCAACTGCCAGCCTGATGCTTTTTCTTGTAAAAAGATTCAGGTGCCGCGGGGCATCAAATTGCACCCAGTTCTCCCGGTACTTTTCAAAAGCGAATGAATCAATGATGGGGAAACGTAAAATCAGTTTTCCTTTTTCTTTTAAGCGTCCTCTTAAATCCTGCAACACCTGCACAGGATCCTGTAAATGTTCAAACACATGATTCAGCGTTATTGCATCCCAGTGCCTTGTTTTAAAGGCAGCTGCATTATTGGTTAAATACAACCCGTTGTTGTTGCTGGCGTCACCAGGTAAAAAAGGATCGTAGCCTTTGGCATTGGTGAATCCTAATGAATTCAATTCTTCCACAAACTGGCCGGCGCCGCACCCATAGTCCAGGATGTTGGATTGCTGATTGATTCCTTTAACTGACAACACTGCTTTCAGTGCTGAAGAAAATAAAAAACTATTTTTAATCTTAAGATCAAGTAATATTTGTTTTAGTTGACGCTTTATGTTTTTTTCGCCTGATGCTGCTAAACTATTGTTGGTTTTAAAGCTGTAATATTCTTTCGTGTTATAATATCTCCCCAGGTCAGCAGGTACCGGTTCAAGATGGGTGTGCCCGCAGGCTGTACACTGATGGTAAATGAATTTTTCCTTTAGCCCCATCATTTGTTCCTTTACCTCAATTTCTTTGGTGGGGCCTTCGCAAATATTGCAATTTGTCATTGTTGTAATTAAAGGATTATCAATAATGGATTACAAGGATTAGGCTTTGTATCTTATTTTGAACAGGCATACATTTAGTTTTTGCAAGTGTTTTGCACGCTTGTTTTATCCCGGTTTAATGCATTGGTATTGGTATTTCAGGTTGCAAATATATTTCTAAATAAAAATACCTGCTGTGAAATTATTTTATCCTGATATCCGCGGAGCCCTTTTTAACAGGAAACTGAAAAATAACAGCTGGGGAAAATAGACAGGATATTTTTCAATAAAAAAGGGTAGCTGGATTTTATTCAGTTACCCTTTTTTATAAAATGAATGCCGGAATGATTTACGGCAGGCTTACTATTAATTATTGAGCAGATTTAGCATCCTTCATTGCTTCTTTCTGCTTCTTCTTGATCGCATTATACGCTTTGTATTTTTCATCTCCCATCAATGCTTTCAGTTTGGCATTTTTCTCATCACCAAGTGCTTTTTTAGCCGTTTCTTTTGCCTCGGGGGTCAATGTTGCATTATCCTTCAATTCTTTACTTTTCTTACTGGATTCTGCCAGTATCTCATTGGCTGTCTTTACCTGGTCTGGGGTAAGGCCCGCTCCCATTAAAGCCTCCTGAACATCGCTTTCCTGTTTTGCCCTCATGGCTTTTTTCTCTTCTTTGCTCATTTCGGCCCTGGCAGGTGCAGCGGCGGGCACTTCTTTTGCTGGTGCCTGCGCAAAGGAAATTGCAGAGAAACAGGCAATTGCTAACGTTGTAAAAACTAATTTTTTCATTTTACTTTTTTTTAGGCTTTGAAAATAGGCCACAATATACAAAAACAACAGCGTTGCGTATACAGCTTTGGTTATTTATTTGCTAATGCCTCATGTGGTGAAGTATCCAGGATGGAGTTTGAGGAATCAACCATTCACCGGCAGGTGGTGATTAAACCCTTATTGGAAAGAAGAAAGGTATTATTTCTTTTGTCCCCTCGTAATGGGCTTGCCATATTTTTTCATCATCCTGTCTTTCTTTCTTACAATAAAATTCACCTTGCTGTTTTTAGCAGATTTTTCATGAAAGGCAGGTCCAGCCTCTTCTTTATTTGGAAGCTTTACCTGTATGATCTTCATGAATACTTTTGGTATCTCGTCTGCTGTCAGCACATCGGAGATGACAAGGTTTGCAGGTAATGGTGAAATCGGAATCCGGTATTTCATCAACTCTTCAATAGCAGTTTGAAAAGGTTTTTCCTTTTCAGTAATAAAAGTGATGGCGATACCTTTTTTATCATACCTGCCGGTACGGCCTATCCGGTGAATATAATTTTCCGGTACTTCCGGGGTATCAAAATTGATGACATGCGTTACTTCAGCGATATCAATTCCCCGCGCCACAATATCGGTAGCGATTATAAAGCGGTAATTGCCTTCATGGAATTGCTTCACTGTATTAAAGCGGTGGTTCTGTTCTTTGTTGGAATGGATCACGCCGCAGGTGCCCGGAAATTTTGCCTCAAGCTGCTCATACAACTGATCGGCTAATTGTTTGGTAGCAGCAAATACCAGCACCCTGGTCATGGTTTCATCTTGCGTCAATAAAAATTCCAGCAGGTTTACTTTGGTATAAAAATTCGGAACTTCATACCCTGCCTGTATGATATTCTCCAGCGGTGTGCCGGTGGGTGCAGCTTCTACTCTTATGGGGTCATTGAAATAAGTTTCAATAAGCGCTTCCACCTCTTCGGTGATGGTGGCCGAGAATAGCAGGTTTTGCCGTTTTGCGGGTAACAGGTCCAGTATGTTTTTTAATTGCGTCCTGAATCCAAGGTTGAGCATTTCGTCCACTTCATCGATCACCAGTTTTTTGATCATTTTTGTTTTGAAAGCCCCGTTCATGGCAAGGTCATACAATCTGCCGGGTGTAGCCACCAATACATCTACCCCCTTTTCTACTTCAGCCTTCTGGGTATTTATATTTACTCCGCCATATACCCCGGTTACTACCAGGCTCATGTAAGGAGTTAAAGCCTTTACAGATGCCACTACCTGTGCCACCAGTTCCCTGGTTGGCACAATAACCAGTATCTGCGGTGATTTATCCTTACTGAATTTCCATTGCCTCAGGCAGGGGAGCAGGTAAGCAAAGGTTTTACCGGTACCCGTTTGCGCTATGCCACAAACATCTCTTCCCGACATCACGATGGGGAATACCCTGTGCTGAATGGTTGTAGGATTGGTGTAGCCAAGATCATCCAGCGCAGTTAGCAAAGGGGTGTTTAAGTTCAGGTCATCAAAAGTCATACTGGTAAATAATAAGCGGCAAAGGTAGCTTTTAATTTTTGGGTGGAATTTCAGCAGGTTTTTAGATACTGTCTTACTTTGAAAAATTAAATGACAACGATGTTGTCCTTTTCCGCATCCTCATCATCTCAGCGTGGGATTTTGGCACGCAGAGACGCAGAGAACGCAGAATTGCTTCGTAAAATTTTCAAACTGATACACGACAGGTTTTTGCGGGTCTTTAATGAAAAATAGCTATCGAAATGTTGAAAAATTTTATTCGCCGGACTTGATTGCTGCCGGCATTTCCGGTGCTGCTGTTGATTGCCCCGTGCCCGGTTTGTGTATTGCACCGGTGCATTCCCGGGCATCCGGTCATGCTATTCATCAATACCTGTAACCAGGCTTATTATTAGGTGATCTAAGTTATCATTTTTCCAATAATTTCCTATCTCGAAAATATCAACCGGTTTGTATCCAAACTGCCCCTTTATAATTTGTTACTTTTGCACTTCTGTGAAAATAAACGGAGAAAAAAATAAAGTAATGGCCAAAATCGCAATCAATATAGCAACAGGCAGTTTACAGCAGGAAGAGATCATTGTTGGCATTGACCTGGGAACTACCAACAGCCTTGTCGCCATCATACACCCCGAAACAAAAAAACCGGTGGCTTTGAAAGAGCACAACAGTTCATCATTGGTACCATCCGTTATTCATTTTGATGAAAATGGAAATGTGGTGGTGGGGGAAGAAGCCAAACAACAATTGGTGAGCCAGCCGCAAAACACCATCTTTTCTGCCAAGCGTTTAATGGGGAAGTCTTACAACGACATAAAAGAAAATGCAACTTTTTTTTCATACAAGGTTATTGATGACAATAAGGATAGCCTGGTGAAAGTGCAGGTGGGCAATAAGTTTTATACACCAACAGACCTTTCTTCTTTCATTCTGAAAGAATTAAAACAAAGAGCAGAGCATATATTAAAAACTCCGGTAAACAAGGCGGTGATAACAGTGCCGGCTTATTTTAATGATGCACAAAGGCAGGCAACAAGAGATGCAGGAAAACTGGCTGGCTTAGATGTATTAAGAATAGTGAATGAACCTACTGCTGCAAGCCTGGCGTACGGT
Source organism: Chitinophagaceae bacterium (assembly GCA_043787935.1). Lineage (GTDB taxonomy): Bacteria > Bacteroidota > Bacteroidia > Chitinophagales > Chitinophagaceae > Ferruginibacter. The sequence goes on from JAYVUL010000226.1 coordinate 5,701, forward strand.
TTGGGTTTGAGTAAGGAGGAGGAAAAAACCATTGCTGTATATGACTTAGGCGGTGGAACATTTGATATTTCTATTTTAAAAATTGCCGGTGGCATATTTGATGTATTGTCCACTAACGGCGATACCTACTTAGGTGGCGATGATATGGATAATGCGATAGTGAATTATTGGTTGCAGCAATCAGGGATTACCAGGAAGGAATTGAGTTTGAATAAAGAATTGTCGCAGGCGATCCGCTTAAAAGCAGAGGAAGCAAAAATTCATCTTTCCTCCAATGACATTTATGCTGCTGAATTAAATGGCGATCAGTTATCCATCACCAGGCAAATATTTGAATCACTTGTACAGCCATTGGTTGATAAAACAACTACCTGTTGCGCTAATGCATTAAAAGATGCCGGTTTAAAAACAAAAGATATTGATGTGGTGGTGATGGTAGGAGGCAGCACCAGGGTACCGTTGGTTAAAGAAACCATCAGCCAATTTTTTGGTAAGCCGGTAAATGATTCTGTAAACCCGGATGAAGTGGTGGCGCTGGGCGCTGCAATACAGGCTGATATTTTAGCAGGCAACAATAAAGATTTTTTGTTGCTGGATATCACTCCGCTGTCTCTTGGTATAGAAACGATGGGAGGATTGATGGATGTGCTGATACCAAGAAACTCAAAAATCCCCAACAGGGTTGCAAGACAATATACTACGCACAAAGACGGGCAAAGCGGTATGAAGATTGGGGTGTACCAGGGTGAAAGGGATATGGTGAAAGACAACCGGAAACTGGCTGAATTTAATTTGACAGGCATTCCGGGTATGCCTGCAGGATTAGCAAAAGTAGAAGTTGGTTTTCTTATCAATGCTGATGGCATACTGGTGGTGAAAGCAAAAGAATTGCGAAGTGGGGTTGAGCAATCCATTGAAGTAAAATCACAGTTTGGATTAACAGATGCGGAGTTGGAAAAGATGCTGCTGGATGCAATTACCCATGCAAAAGAAGATATTGCCAACCGGGCATTGGTGGAAGCAAGAACAGAAGGGGAGCAGTTACTGGCAACAACAGAGCGGTTTATTCAGAAAAATTCAACTTTGCTTACACAGCAGGAGTTGATGCAGAGCGCCGCAGCCATGCAGGCTTTGCAGCTATCCCTTACGATGGACGATAAGGACCTGATACATGCCAAAGTGGAGGAACTTAATGATATTTCCCGGCCTTACGCCGAACGTGTAATGGACCAGGCAATTGCCGTGGCCATGAAGGGTAAGGCTATTTAAATTGCAGAGCAGGCTGTTTCAAATAAGGATACAGGTGATTGATAGTATCTGCCAATTGCATTGAATAGACCTGAGTGCCCGGTTCATTCAAATGGATGTCATCAACAAAATAATCATCTGTATACAAGGGGTCATTTTCGAAATGTAAATACCGGAGATGATTGTCGGCAGCCATTTTGGTAAAGACCGAATCAGCTGTTTTTTTAAATGCAGTGCCCCTGCTCCCGGCTGCACTTCTCAGTGGTGGAGACACCAACACGACCTCACAGCCTTTTTTTTGCAGTACCGATATGGTGCGGCTTAAATAGGTTACTGCGGTATCCCATAAGTAATACGACTCTTTTTCATTGTTATATCTTGCAGCCGCTTTACCATTAATTTGTTGGTCCACATTTAAAAAGCCCTTGTACATATTGTGATTGAATTGAGGATATTGGTTTCCTTTTACAAACAAAGAGGTACGGTTGTATTCATCAAAGAAACTGTATTTGGTAAAGGGAAGCGCTTTGATCAACCCGGTAAGAAAGCCTGCCTGCTTCATGTATTTACTGATCGTGTCGTTCTCCAGGTAATACAAATAATGGAAGCGTGATTGTAAGATGGTATTTTTGGTAATGGCCCCGCCATCTACTGAGATGACCACCAGTTTTGGGGCCGGATGTTGTTGCAGGTAGATGCCGGCAGTAAGCATGATATCCGTAGCATCAGCGCCGCCAATACCAAAATTATAGCTGTTGAGTGCGGTTACAGAATCAATATAAAAAGGATTGATACCGAAATGCACCCTTGAATTGCCTAAAAATATGATATCATAATTGGTAGTATCTTTTATTAATGCATCTGTTTTTTCAAAAAAAAGGGTTGCCCACCTTTTTTTATAAAGATGATCAAACAGCCGGCCTGTTGCATACGCAACAAAAACGGTAAGCATAACAACTATGATCAGCCTTTTCAGCAACATGATTAAAATTGAAAGTAAATAAAACTTGTTTTTTGAAATTCCCCAAAAAATATGATCAGTAAAACAGTGCAGACAAAAAGGCTGGTATCAATAGTTTTTCGGGAGTTAAGATCAAACAGTTTAGGGGCGGTGAATTTTTCTATTATAAACATATATGCAATCATGCAAAGGGAAAGCACCAGCGTGAAATTGCCGAATTGAATATTTATACCCGGGATAATGAGGATATTGGTAAACGATATATCATCATTGCTAACACTCTCAGAAATGATCTTCATGGCATTGCCTAAAGATGAAGCCCTGAAAAATATCCATGCAAACGCAACACAAATGAAGGTGATCAGCCATCCGATAAAACCGGGTATTCTTGTAGTGGTAAATTTTTCTTTGATGCTGTCATAGATCAAAGTATAGATACCGTGTAAAAAGCCCCAAATAATAAATGTCCAGCCGGCTCCGTGCCATAAGGCACTAAGCATAAACGTAAATAATAAATTCAGCTTTTTTCTGAGCTCACCTTTGCGGTTACCACCTAAGGGGATATACACATAATCCCTGAACCAACCGGAAAGGGAGATGTGCCAGCGCCTCCAGAATTCCCTGATATTGGTTGACAGGTAAGGACGGTTAAAATTGATGCTGAGGTCAATACCCATGCAGCGTGCCGCCCCTGTTGCAATATCCGAATAACCCGAAAAATCAGCATATATCTGGATGCTGAAGAAAAATACGGCCAGCCAGATGCGCAAAAATCCTGCATGTTCCGGGTGATTAAAAATCGCATCAGCATAGCGCCCGATCCGGTCGGCAATTACCAGCTTTTTAAAAAATCCCCAAGCCATCAGCCGCAGGCCCTCATATAATTTTTGTGCTGAAAATTGCTGCGCTTTAAAAAACTGGGGAAACAGATTTTGGGGGCGTTCAATAGGGCCGGCCACCAGTTGGGGATAAAACATCACATACAATGCATAATAACCTGCATGCCTGATGGCTTTTTGCCTGCCGTGATACACTTCAATGGTATAACTTAAAGATTGGAAGGTGTGAAAAGAAAGCCCGATGGGCAAAATCCATTTTAATAAAATAAAGTGGGAGCCGGAAAGGGTGTTGACGTTGGTAATAAAAAAATCATAGTATTTGAATATGCCCAGCAGGGAGATATTGGCCACAATGCTGGCTATGAGCCAAAATTTCCTGTTCTGGCCTTTATCAATCAACAGGCCTGCTGTATAATCTATGGCGATAAGAAAGAATAAAATAGTTAAATAAACCGGGATAAATGCAGCATAAAAAATACAACTTGCTATGAGTAAATGAACCCACCTGAATTTGTGTGGCAACAAAAAATACAGAATCGTACACAGCGGGAAGAAAATAATAAATTCAATGGAATTGAAAAGCATAGCTGTTTAGAAATTGCAGGTTTATTTTGCTGTCATAGATGCTGGTGAGTAATAGTAAGCAATTTTTAATACTGCCCCAAAAAAAAGTAATTTTGAACAATAGAAAAAATGGTCACCAGGAAAATATTTTCGGCCTGTGTAAAAGCTGGTGAAGAGGAAAGGGGTGCTATTAAAAAAATCCATCAAAGCATAAATCAATTATCATAAGTTGTATCTTCAATAATATGAGCAAGGTAAAAAATATTACCATACTGGCCCCGCTGTATAATGAAGCAACCGTGTGGCCGGAACTGTTTGCCAGGCTGGAGGCAATGGTAAAAGAAACAGGCCTGCGCCTCAATGTATTATTGGTGGATGATGGCAGTACAGATAATACCGCTTCGCTTATTGATGAAAGTATTGCAGGGAAAGATAACTATTCCGCTATTTTTTTATCAAGGAATTTTGGCCATTCAATGGCACTCACGGCAGGCCTTGCCCATATCAGCAATTCCGCAGATGCGGTGTTTATTATTGATGGTGATCTGCAGGATCCTCCGGAACTGCTGGGACGGTTTCTTGAAAAAATGAATGAAGGGTATGATGTAGTGTATGGTATCCGCAAGAACAGAAAGGAAGGCTTTGTTAAAAAAGCCTGTTATAAACTATACTATCGTTTGCTTAAACGTTTTTCAAATATAAAAATGCCGCTTGATGCAGGCGATTTTTCATTGATAAGCAACCGGGTAATTAAGGAGTTAAATGGTTTGCCCGAGGAAAGCCGTTATTTGCGTGGATTAAGAAGCTGGGTTGGTTTCAAGCAGGCTGGCCTTCAGTATGAGCGGGAAGAGCGTAAAGATGGCGTTACAAAATATTCTTTCGGATCATTATTCAAATTAGCCTTCAATGGTATTTTTAATTTCAGCGAATTCCCCATCAGGTTTATTGGCATGGTTGGGTTTATCACTATTTTTATTTCATTGATTTACCTCGTCATTACGATCTATAAGAAACTTGTTTTTGGAACAGTACCCGAAGGATTCACTGCACTTATTTTTGCCATTGTGCTATTCAGTGGGGTGCAGTTGCTCTCCCTTGGTATCATTGGGGAATATATACTTCGCATTTTTTTCCAGGTAAAACAGCGGCCGTTGTATATTGTAAAATCAAAGATCATTAACGGAAAGCCAGAAGATGAATAAGGAATTTGTACAGGCATATTCCATGCTGGAAAAAAAGCATTGGTGGTTTATTGGCCGGCAAAAGATCATACTGCAGTTTTTAAGGAAACACGTTGCACCTGCACCCCTGAGTATTTTAAATATCGGTGCAGCAGGCGGTGCCTCCACTCAATGGCTTTCTGATCTGGGCAATGTAGTTTCAGTAGAAACAGAACCTTCCTTTATTGCACATTTGAAAGCGCAGCACATTGAAGTGGTTAATGCTTCTGTAACCGCAATGCCGTTCCCGGAAAATAGTTTTGATTTGGTTTGTGCCTTTGATGTAATTGAGCATGTAGCCGATGATGCAGCAGCCATGCGGGAGATGGAAAGGGTATGCAAAGCAGGGGGGGTAATATGCGTTACGGTACCTGCTTTCAAAACATTGTGGAGCAATCATGATGTGGTGAACGGGCATCACCGCAGGTACACAAAAAAGTCATTGGCGGCTTTGGTTGAAAATGCCACACAGCTAAATCAAACAGCATTGCAATATTTTAACAGCTTACTATTTCTGCCGATTTTAACTGCAAGGAAACTGGCCAACCTTTTCCGGAAAGGCGTTCCGAAAGATCAATCCGATTTTACTTTTTATAAAACGCCCGGCCCGGTTAACCGGTTATTTAAAACTATTTTTTCTGCAGAAACTTCCCTGCTAAAATTTATTTCTTTTCCTTTTGGGGTGTCATTGATCGCCGTTTGGAAAAAAACAGCAGGCAATACAAAATTACCAGGATAACAAAACTCACCAGTGCAGCATACCATGCATTGATAATGCCCTGCGGCTGGTATTTGAAAATGATGTGGTGGCTACCCGCCGGCATTGTAATTGCCATGAAAGTAATATTTACAGGAATAACCGTTGCCTGTTTGCCATCAATAAAGGCCTTCCATCCGGGATAATTATTTTGAAGGTAAACCAACAGGCCTGGCGTTTTTTTATAAGCCAACACTTCCATCTCATTTGCATTGAAAGTTGTTATTTGTATTTTGCCGGAACTGTCTGCCATGGCAGTGTTTGCTGTTGGTGCAAATTGTTTATTTATTGCTAATAAGCTGTCAGCAAAATAAAGAACCGGGTTGTTAAAGACAATATCTTTTAGCGGGGATTCATAAAATTCATCCTGTTTTATAAGATTTCCAGGAGTGATATAATAATCATTCCGCCCGATCTTTTTTGTGAACGGCAGGCGGCTCCCCGTCAGCATGTTCTCATCTGTACTGTTCAAAGAATTTTCTTCAATGCTGTGATTGTCCGGCACCGGGAACCTGGCCGGGTTCCTGTCGATTAGCTTTTCTGTTGATGCAAATCTTTTGGCACCAAAAACGGTAACCGGCATATTTAATTGTGCCGCAAAAAACAGGTCTGCGATGGTAACCAGGCAAATAAGCCTGGTACTTCTATTTTTTAAGATTGCCCAATAACTCAGTAGAAGTACAGCGGTTAATATGGGAAGCTGAATGAAGTAGCGTTGCTGAAAATGAAGTTGTGCAAGCAGGTTTTTAACATCAGTAAAATTTGGCTTTAACAGGCCGGAACCGGCAGTGGGAAATACCATTGTTGCAATGCCAAGGATCATTGCCAAAGCAATTAATGTGATGATAATATTTCTAAGTGCAGTGGCTTTTTCCTGATGACTTATCTCCCATGACCTTAGTGCGGAAGCAGCAATGAGCAATAAAAAGAAGATAGCAAAAAGCCTGAACAGGGCAGGGTGCCTGAAGCTGTCCATCAGTGGAAGCGTATAATAGGCAAACTGCCTTAAAAAAAAGAATTCACCCCAGGCCATTCCAAGCATAATGATGGCGTAAAAAAGGAAAAAGATCATCTCTTTATTTTTTCTATGCACCTTATCATAAAAGGCATAAATCAAAAATATCAATGGGATTATACCCATATAAACACTCCTCATCAAAACAGAGGAATGTAACCAGTTATCGTTTGCTGTTGTGGCAAAGGGCGACAATAAAGACAGCATGGTAACGGGGTTCATGGAATTTTCGAGCACCACAGCCAGGGACTGGCTTTTGCCCCTTTCAATTGCCGTTAAATGCTGGGCAAAGGAAATAATGGCAGGTAAGCTTAACAGCAGGAAAAATAAACAGGCAACACCTGCCTGTGGTAAAAAAAGTTTTAAAAATACTTTTTTTTCTGTTTTTGCAAAGAAGTGAAAAAGGGAGCAGGCAAGCAAAGTATACCCTGTGATAATAAACAGGGAAGGATACCCTCCGGTGAAAAGGAGAAAAAGAAAAAAAGCCAGCAAAAGGGCATTTTTCATGTTGTACAGAAGTGTCATTCTCCTGAAAAAAAGAAAAACAAAAGGCAGGTAACAGGCTCCGCTGATGCAGGTAAAAAACTGGACGCTGTCAATCATAAAACCACTGAACTGGTAAGCAATGGCTGCTGTAACGGCGATTGATTTGGGGCAATCAAAATCTTTGCAAAGAAAATAGAAGCCTATGCCGGCAAAGGAGAAATAAAAAAGCATTTCTGCATGAAAACCGCCAAGGCTATAGTTGGTAAGTAAACTGAAAATCCAGATCACCGGGTTCCAGGCTCCGCTTTGCATATCGGCATGCAGCGGGTAGCCCATATTGATATAGGGTGTCCACAACGGCAATTGATAATTATGCAGGGCATCGCTGATCAGTGTACGAACGGGGTAATAATAAGTGAGCGCATCATTTTTTAAAGTAAAAATATGCAGCGTTATTGGCCAAAGAATAACAACCGTTATTAATGGGAAAAAAATAAAAGGGTTAGTAATTAATTTTTTTAGCTGCATTGTTTTTTTGAAAAGCTGCATTGTTTTGCGGCAAATCCCTTTTTTTATCCTCAAATGATGCGGGTTGCCAGCCTATTTTAATTGAACTAACCTGTTTACGTATTTCCCTATCATATCAAACTCAAGGTTAACCCTGTCTGAAATTTTGAGGAATTGCATATTGGTATGCTGATACGTATAGGGGATAATGGCCACCGTAAATCCATTGTCCAGCACATTAAAAATAGTAAGGCTGATGCCGTTCAAGGCAACAGAGCCTTTTTCTATGATCAGGCCGGCAAATTTTTTATCCATCTCAAAGTTGTATTCCCAGCTGCCATTTTTTTCAATCAGGTTGGTACAAAGGGAGGTGGTATCAGCATGGCCCTGAACAATATGCCCATCGAGGCGCCCATTCATTTGCAGGCAGCGTTCTATATTCACCACACTACCCGGTTGCCAGCTGTTTAAATTGGTTTTTGCCAGGGTTTCATCTATTGCCGTCAGCCGGTGCATATCCTCCTTAATTTCCTCTACGGTAAGGCAAACACCATTGTGCGACACGCTTTGGTCAATGCTTAGTTCCTGCGAAATGCCGGATTGTACCCAAAATGTTTTATTGCTGCCGTTTGTAACAGTCTCTTTTACAATACCAGTTGTTTCTATTATGCCTGTAAACATTTGTCAAATATCAATTACCCAATATCAAATTCCAAATTGAATAGCTGGTAAACAGAAAAAAGTTAAAATAAAATTGCATCATATTTATAAATCCCCCTATCTTTGCGCCTCTAAAAACTACCAAAGGAGGTATATACATATGTTAATTATTGATTCAAAAGACTGCGAAAACATAGACAAAGCACTCAAAAAGTACAAGAAAAAATTTGAGAAGAGCAAAGTTTTGTTACAACTAAGGGAAAGACAGGCTTTCATTAAGCCATCCATCCGGCGTCGTACCCAGGTACTCAAAGCTGTTTACAAGCAGAATATTGCCAGCGGGAAAATAGATATTTAATAAACATTGTTTTATAATATTGTAAACTGATAGCAGGATATTGTATATTCGGCTATCAGTTTTTTTATGCCGTTCAATCCTCCAATATCAGTTCAGTCCTTTCTTGAATACCTTACCTTTCAGAAAAGGTATTCCCCCCACACCGTAGAGGCTTACAAGAACGACCTCAGCAGTTTTTTTGAGTTTATCTATACCGAATATGGTGACCTGCCTTTAGAAGAATTCAGTTCTTCATTTGTACGCAGTTGGCTGGCCCATTTAAAAGGAGAGGGGATGGAATCAAAATCCATTAACCGCAAAATTTCTGCGCTCAAATCCTTTTTTAAATTTCAGCTCAGGGCCGGAGGCGTATTGGTAAGCCCGATGACTGCAATCATTTCTCCAAAAAATAAAAAAAGATTACCGCAATACGTGGATGAAAAAGGGATCAGTGTTTTATTTAATCATGTTGAATTTCCGGATAGCTGGCAGGGCAAAACAGAAAGATTGATCCTGGAATTATTTTATCATACCGGTATCAGGCAGGCAGAACTGGTAGGCCTGAAGGAATCACAAATTGACAAAAGCAACAGCCAGATCAAAGTGCTGGGCAAGGGAAACAAAGAAAGGGTGATACCGGTAAGCAGGGAACTGATGAATTTAATTGAGGGATATACCTCAGGCAAGCGGGCAAAAGCTGAGAACTTAAATAACCAATATGTTCTGGTAAATAAGAACGGTAAAAAGCTGTATCCCAAATTCGTTTATAATATTGTAAAAAAATACCTGTCGCTGGTAACTACGATAGAGAAAAGAAGCCCGCATGTGATGCGCCATACGTTTGCGACACACTTAATGAATAATGGGGCGGATATTAATGCCGTGAAAGAATTGCTTGGGCATAGCAGCCTTGCCGCCACACAGATATACACACACAATACCATTGAGAAGCTGAAGGACATTCATAAAAAAGCGCACCCTAAAGCTTAATTTCAGGTTTTGAACAATATTTTTTTGTTTTAACTGTTTTTACCCAAAATATTATTTTTGGAATTACAGACCACAATTACTAACTTGAATTATGATTTTCCCAATCAAACCTCTCCCATCAAACCTCTAAAAAAACCATCAGCCTATGAGTTAGCATGTTTACCCCAATTTTTCACACAATTGTTCACTTTTAAAAATTAGATTGCTATGAACGTAAACATTCAGACTGTGCATTTTGACGCAGATTCTAAATTAGTATCCTATGTAGAAAAAAAGCTTTCCAAACTCTTCCAATTTCACGACCGGATTACGAAGGTGGATGTGTACCTGAAGCTGGATAACGTTGCGCACAACATTAAAGACAAGGTTGCTGAAATAAAAGTTCACATACCCAAGTATGATTTTTTTGTAAAGCATTCTTCTAAATCCTTTGAAGAAAGTTTTGATGTGGCATTAGACTCAGTAATTATGCAGATAAAACGAAAGAAAGAAAGGCTTGCCGCTTAGAATACTAGTTCCCCCCGTTAACCAACGGGGGGATTTTTTTTGCTTCCTTCCCACCCGTTGTCCACATTTTTATTTTTATCTAAAAAAATCTTTTTCAAAATTTTTGTATTAATCATTTTCACTTACCTTTGCCTTCCGAAAAAATAGGGGTGGCGCTTTGTGCTCTGATTTTTAAAGTTCTTAAAATATTAAAAGCCGAAGTAGCTCAGTTGGTAGAGCAACTGATTTGTAATCAGTAGGTCGCTGGTTCGACTCCAGTCTTCGGCTCCGGGTTTGGGCAGATGGCCGAGTGGTTAAAGGCGGCAGACTGTAAATCTGTTCTCGTACGAGTACGTAGGTTCGAACCCTACTCTGCCCACAGTTTTAAATATGCAAATTTGCAAATGGGCAAATGTTGCAAATTTGAATAGTAGTTCTTTTCTTTTTGCATATTTGCATTATCTGCACATTTGCAAATTAATTTATCAGCGGAAGTAGCTCATTTGGTAGAGCGGTAGCCTTCCAAGCTTCAGGTGGCCGGTTCGAGCCCGGTCTTCCGCTCATTTACATCTTGCCTGCAACGGCGGATAAGGTTCTTTAAAAGCTGTTGTAGCTCAGGGGTAGAGCACTTCCTTGGTAAGGAAGAGGTCGTGAGTTCAATTCTCATCAACAGCTCAAAAAAAATACAGTCGAAGGGGTACAGACTTAAAACGTACACCAAACATTTCAAAACAAATATTAAAAAATAAACAATGGCAAAAGAATCATTCAAGAGGGATAAGCCCCATCTTAACGTTGGTACTATCGGTCACGTGGATCATGGTAAAACAACACTTACAGCCGCTATAACCGATGTTTTGTCAAAAAGAGGTTTAGCGGAAAAGAAAAACTATGACGATATCGATGGTGCTCCTGAAGAAAAAGAAAGGGGTATTACGATCAATACAGCTCACGTTGAGTATGCTACCAACACCCGTCACTACGCTCACGTAGATTGTCCGGGTCACGCCGATTATGTGAAGAACATGATCACTGGTGCTGCCCAGATGGATGGTGCTATCCTGGTAGTTGCTGCAACAGACGGTCCAATGCCGCAAACCAAAGAGCACATCCTGCTTGCCCGCCAGGTAGGTGTACCTCAGATCGTTGTTTTTATGAACAAAGTTGACCTGGTAGATGATCCTGAATTATTGGAATTGGTGGAAATGGAAATTCGTGAGTTGTTAACTTCTTACGGTTTTGATGGAGATAATACCCCAATCATCCAGGGTTCTGCAACCGGCGCTTTGGCTGGTGACGAAAAATGGATTGCTAAGATCAATGAATTAATGGATGCTGTTGACAGCTACATTCCTTTGCCTCCGCGGTTGGTAGATTTGCCATTCCTGATGAGTGTGGAAGATGTATTCTCTATCACTGGCCGTGGTACTGTTGCTACAGGTCGTATTGAAAGAGGCCGTATCAAAGTAGGTGAGCCCGTTGAAATTGTTGGTTTAATGGAAAAACCATTGACTTCAGTTTGCACTGGTGTTGAAATGTTCAAAAAATTGCTTGACGAAGGTGAAGCTGGTGATAATGCAGGTTTATTATTGCGTGGTATTGAGAAAACTCAGATTCGTCGCGGTATGGTACTTTGCAAACCAGGTACCATCACTCCGCATACCGAATTTAAAGGAGAGGTTTATGTATTAAGCAAAGAAGAGGGCGGACGTCATACTCCATTCTTCAACAAATACCGTCCTCAGTTCTATTTCCGTACTACTGATGTAACCGGAGAAGTTACTTTGAATGCCGGAACTGAAATGGTGATGCCTGGTGATAATACTAACTTAAGTGTTAAGTTGATCCAGCCAATTGCTATGGAAAAAGGTTTGAAATTTGCGATTCGTGAAGGTGGCCGTACAGTAGGTGCCGGCCAGGTTACTGAAATTGTTAAGTAATTAGAAGAGGTAGCTGTAAGCTTTTAGCTGTTAGCTGTAAGCCATTAGGTTTTGCTAATAATAAATACACTATCTTTATAAAAATAATGCTAAGAGCTATTGGCTAACTGCTAATAGCTTTTAGCTTTCTTACGGGCATGGTGCAACGGCTAGCATACGGGTCTCCAACACCCTTGATCTGGGTTCGAATCCTAGTGCCCGTGCTAATTGTAGGTTGAAAAGGTTGAATGTTCAACAGGATTAAGATGTTTTGCACCTTTAACCTGTTGAACGTTTTAAACCTCTTAAACTTTTAAACTGATAAAAAATGAACAAATTTTCAGCATATCTTAAGGACTCTTACAAAGAGTTAGTGGAAAAAGTGACCTGGCCTACCTGGGAACAACTGCAGCAATCTACCATGATTGTGTTAGGTGCAACCCTGTTCATTACCGCCCTTGTAGGTATTATGGACTTTATAGCCAATGGCTCAATGAAATTTATTTACTCTTTATTTAAAGGATAATGGAAGATACAATCGTTCAGGAAAAGGAGAATAAGTGGTACGTACTCCGTGTAGTAAGCGGCAAAGAACGTAAGATTAAGGAGTATCTGGATAAAGATATTATCCGCAACGGATGGTCAGAGATCATCAAGCAGATATTTCTCCCTGTGGAAAAGGTGTACAAAGTGCAGGCCGGTAAAAAGGTGATGAGAGAAAGGAACTTTTATCCGGGGTATGTAATGATTGAAGTGGCGAACAATAACCTGAATGATGATATTGTACAACATATCAGCAATATCAGCAACGTGATGCATTTTTTAACGGATGGTAAAGGCAGCAAAGGTAATATCATCTCACTGCGTAAGGCTGAAGTAAATAAAATGCTGGGTAAGGTGGATGAAATAGGTGAAGCCGGTGGAATGACAATGAGTGAGCCCTTTATTATTGGCGAAACCATTAAAATTATTGACGGGCCGTTTAACGACTTTAATGGTATGGTGGAAGAAGTAAACGATGAAAAGAAAAAATTAAAAGTACAGGTGAAAATATTTGGAAGGGCCACACCAGTGGAACTTAACTATATGCAGGTGGAAAAACTGGCCTAAGTTTTCTTTCATTAATGTATTAAAGCCATCCCGCCATCAGCAGGATGGCTTTTTTAATGCCGCATAATAATTTTGCTTTTGTAACTTACACTTCGGAAGGCACTGCTAAATTATTTTTTTACTGTTGCGTTGTTTTCCCCCTGTTGCCGGTCTTTATTTATAACCAATTATTTTGCTATCGTTATAAATTATACCTTTTCTTTTTTCTGAACAAAACAATAACTGCAAATACCAGGGATGGATCCAAGGCTGCAACAAATGCTTGATGGATGCAAGAAGGATGACAGGGCTTCTCAAAAGGCTTTGTATGATGGTTACTTTAATACCTTCATGGGCATTGCCATAAGGTACGTTAATACTCAGGCAGATGCCGAAGAAGTGCTGAACAATGCGTTCCTCCGCATTTTCAGGCATATCAATAAATACAGCGGAAAGGGTTCTTTTGAAGGCTGGATGAAGAAAATTGTAGTCAATTGCGGCCTTAGTTTTATCAGCAGGCCGGATTATAAAAACCAGGCCGGCATCATAGCACTGAAAGAGTATTCATTTGCCGGAGAAACCAATTTAGTTGCCGGCGATACCCTATTTACCAATAAGAGCATTGACGAAAAGTATGATAAGGAATATTTGTTGCAAATACTACGTCAACTGCCCGAAACGACCCGGCTCGTTTTTAACCTGTACGTTTTTGAAGAATACAACCACCAGGAAATTGGTGAATTGCTCGTCATGGCTGAACGTACTTCTCAAAGCCATTTGGCAAAGGCAAGAAAAATGCTGAGTACCCGATTAGACAAAAACAAACTGATCAGTAAAATGCAAAGGGTATGAATAAAAAGGTTTCCATAGATGCTGTTTTTAAAGATGGATTAAGTGAGTTGAGTTTTTCCAACAGGGAAGCCTTGTGGGAAAAAATGGAGGCTGAACTGGATAATAAAAACAGGAAGAAGAAACGTTTTGCAGTTATTTTATTCCTGTGCTGTATTGTTGCCGGAGGTTTTTTTGCTGCAAAAAATATCAACCAAAACAGAAAGCCTTTGTCTGACAATAAGCCTGCCTATAAGCAAATAGCGAATGCTGATGCAAAAGCGGTCAATACTATTGTTGCGACAGCGAATGATAGGCAGCAGGCTTTAAAGCCGGCAATGACAAGTGTTTCAGCTACAAACGCCCAACCAGTAAGCAGCAGTAGTACTGAAAGAGTTGCAAAAGGTTCTGTTAAGGCCAGTACTTCATTTGATATGGGCGAAAATATGGATGCAGTATTGACTGCAAATGCGGCAGCAGGTAATTTGCAGCATCCTTTAGAGCCAGTAATGAAAGGCATTTCCACTATAAACAAGCAATCGGCAAGCAGCCAGGAAAGCAACAAAACCGCTACAACAGCTGATCTGATCCGTATTTCATTTGATGAGGGTGAAAATACGGATGTAGCTTTTATTGCTGAGCGGATTGCTGCAGATTTTGATATGCTTTCCTATGCTTCGCCCTTTAAGCCAACGAATAATTTTCTGCTGTGTAAAACACAAGTGACCGGTGTAAAACCTTTTGCCAGAAAACCCGAAATCAAACAGCAGAAAATTTCACTTGAAATAGTTGCAGGGAGCGATATATTAAACCTCAACAAAAAAGTTGGCTATTATGCAGGGGTAAGAATCAGCAGGAATTTGGATAAGGGTACCTCCATATCTGCGGGCATCAACTACTCCTTTAATACCCTGAACGAAAAGTACCGCCTCTCCAGCAAACCTTTACAGCAGCAGGAAACGGATGCACAGCTCAACAGCCTGAAAATGCTGCGGTTCCCTGTTTTTATTCAGCGGCAAATTTCCGCTACCAAATTTGTGGTGATGGCAGGATTGATTCCTTCCTATATTCTGGATGCGTCTGTATACAATATTCCAAATTCTACTGCCGGCAACCCAGCCCTGTACCGGAAATTTACCCTGGGTGATATCCACCGCTTTAATATCCTGTTTGGTGCAGGCATAAAATATTCACCGGTTAAAAAAATAGCTTTTGAATTAAGCGGAAGCTATGGCTTTACAGAACTGGTAAAAGACAGTTATATCAACCAGAGCAATGTGAACGATAACTTTAAGAATATTCAGGCTGGGGTGGTGTTTTCATTAAAATAATTTTCTCCTTATTTGTTTTTCCCTGTCATTGCTTCTTGCAGGCTGCTCCGGATTTTGGTAGTAATATTCCTGATTCTTCAACTGGTTTTAGTTTATTTAGCTGTTGTTTCAAAAACTTATCAACTTTAAAAAAACAACTCAATTTGCTTATCTGGCCCTGATAGAATAAATTTGCGTTCTTTATAAAAATCATCACAGCAAACCTATAACTACATTACATGCGACAAATTGCGTTTAGAGAAGCCCTGAGAGAAGCTATGCAGGAAGAAATGAGAAGGGACGAAAGGGTATTTTTGATGGGAGAGGAAGTGGCCGAATACAACGGGGCTTATAAAGTGAGCCAGGGTATGCTGGATGAGTTTGGTGAAAAAAGGGTGATTGATACGCCGATTGCGGAGCTTGGGTTTAGTGCGATTGCTGTGGGTGCAGCTCAAAACGGACTCCGCCCAATTGTAGAGTTTATGACCTGGAACTTTGCCGTATTGCCGCTTGACCAGATATTGAATACCGCTTCTAAAATGCTTGCCATGAGCGGTGGCCAGGTGGGTTGCCCGATCGTGTTTCGCGGAGCCAATGGCAGTGCCGGCCAGTTGGGTGCCCAGCACTCTACTGCCTTTGAATCGATGTATGCCAATATTCCTGGATTGAAAGTCATTTCTGTAAGTAACCCGTATGACGCAAAAGGCTTGCTGAAAAGTGCTATCCGTGATGATGACCCGATTATGTTTATGGAGAGTGAAGTGATGTATGGTGAAAAGGGCGAAGTGCCGGAAGAAGAATATTTATTACCTATTGGTAAGGCATTTGTAAAAAGAGTGGGTAAGGATGTAACGATCGTTTCTTTTAATAAGATGATGAAAGTGGCGCTGGGAGCGGCTGAGGAACTGGCTAAAGAAGGTATAGAAGCGGAAGTGATTGATTTGGCCACTATACGCCCGATGGACTGGTTCACTATTTTAGAAAGCGTTAAAAAAACAAACCGCCTGGTAATCGTGGAAGAACAGTGGCCTTTTGCTTCTGTGTCGTCTGAGATTACTTACCGCATACAGAAAGAGGGATTTGATTATTTAGATGCACCAATCCGCAGGATCACTTCGGCGGATGCCCCGATGCACTATGCACCCAATTTAGTGGCTTTGTACTTGCCAGATGTGGCAAGAACAGTGAAGCTGGTGAAGGAAGTGATGTATTTGAAAAAATAGTGCTCCATTCCCTAAAGGGATAATAATAATATTATAGAATCCCGGAGTTTTTGCTTCGGGATTTTTTATGGATTAAACCCAGATTATGCAGTTGAAATCTATTACGATAAAAAAATGCTTCAAACCCAGGCATTTACTTGATTTTTTGATCTCATCATAGTTCACTATGCTTTCGATCAAAAAACCGGCCCAAACACCTGTCTTTATTGCCTTTTTTCATCTCATTAGGATTTCAACTGCAAAATCTGGGTTAAAGAGTTTACACTTGCTTGGGAAGTTTCAATTTTGAGGTTTTGCCTCCCCAGCCGGCGGGCTGTGTAACTGGAACGCCGCTGTTTTTGCTTCTTTCAAAAAAATAGGCTTCGCATTTTTTTGAATCTTGCCTTTGGCAAGACCGAACCAAAAAATGCGGCTAACCCAGTTACTGTTGAGAGTGGGTGTATAAGAACGCAAGTGTAAAATTTAATTTAAAATTTCTTAAGTAACCGAGATTGAATGGTGTTTTGTATTTGTGTAAATCTTTGTAATTCGGGGCTAAAAACAGCTTTTATTTTTGTGGCGTAATGTAATATTGTCTTTAATCTTAGTACTGATATTAATAATAAAACAAACTTCAATTAGCATAAGCCTATTCAACATTGACCATTCACTATTCACCTTGTCAATTTTTACCGGCTTCTTTTGCCCACGCATCTTTCAGCGTTACTGTTCTGTTGAATATCATTTTTTCGGGAGTACTGTCTTTGTCCAGGCAGAAATATCCCTTTCTTATAAACTGGTAACTGTTACCAGTAGCCGCATTTTTAAGTGACGGTTCCAGGCAGGCAGACTGAATGATTTGTACTGATTCCGGGTTGATGTTGTCTTTAAAATCGCCTGCTTCATCTGCCGGATTTTCTGCTTTGAAGAGGCGGTCATACAGGCGGATCTCTGCTTCTATGGCATGATGAGCGCTTACCCAATGAATGGTGCCTTTTACTTTTATTTCGCTGCTGTCTGCCCCGCTTTTACTTTCAGGTAAATAACTACAGTGTATTTCGGAGATGCTGCCATCACTGCCTTTTACAAAATCATCACACCTGATGATGTATGCACTTTTTAAACGTACCATTGCTCCCGGCGCCAGCCTGAAATATTTTTTAGCGGGCACTTCCATAAAGTCTTCTCTTTCTATCCACAATGCTTTGCTGAAAGGAACTGTCCTGCTGCCATAGGTTTCATCCGGACCGTTCTCACTTATCAATTCCTCTGTTATGCCTTCGGGGTAGTTGGTGATAATTAATTTTACCGGATCAAGCACCCCCATTACCCTCGTGGCTTTTTTATTCAGGTCTTCCCGTACACAAAATTCAAGCAGGCTGAAGTCGATAAGGTTTTCCCTTTTTGCCACACCAATTTTTTCGCAAAAGTTGCGGATGCTTTCTGCAGTAAACCCCCTTCGCCGCATGCCGCTGATGGTGGGCATCCTTGGGTCGTCCCATCCTGTCACATGATTGTCATTAACCAGTTCCAGCAATTTGCGTTTACTCATTACGGTATAAGTCATGTTAAGCCTGGCAAACTCATATTGCTTTGAAGGGAATATCTCTAATTTTTCAATCAGCCAGTCGTACAGTTCCCGGTGTGGTATAAATTCCAATGTACAAATGCTATGCGTGATATTTTCAATGCTGTCGCTTTGTCCATGGGCAAAATCGTACATGGGGTAAATGCACCAGGTATCTCCTGTGCGATGGTGGTGGGCATGCTTAATGCGGTAGAGGATGGGGTCTCTCATGTGCATATTGTTGGCTGCCATATCTATTTTTGCCCGCAGTACTTTATCACCATCGCTATATTTACCTGCTTTCATTTCTGCAAATAAGCGAAGGTTTTCTTCAACACTTCTTGTTCGGAACCCACTGTCTTTTCCCGGTTGTGAGGGGCTGCCTTTTAATGTGGCAATTTGTTCTGCCGTAGAATCATCTACATAGGCCAGCCCTTTATTGATCAGTCTTACAGCCAGGTTGTACAGTTCATCAAAATAATCACTGGCATACAATTCATTGGCCCAGTTAAACCCCAGCCATTGTACATCTTCTTTAATGCTATCTACATATTCTGTCTCTTCTTTGGTAGGGTTGGTATCATCAAACCGAAGGTTGGTTTTGCCGCCATACTTAATGCCTAAACCAAAATTAAGGCAAATGCTTTTGGCATGGCCGATATGTAAATAACCATTTGGTTCAGGGGGGAAACGGGTAAGGATGCTGCTATATTTTCCGCTCTTCAGGTCTGCTTCAATTATTTCTTCAATAAAATTCAGGCTCTTTTCTTCAGTCATTTCTTTTAGTTGTGGGGCAAATTTACAAAATCTGTTCTTGTGATATTGCTTTATGTTTTAAAGTTAGTGAAGAGTGGCTTGCCTGTTTTTCTGTATTTTCATCAAACAATTCATGTTGAAAATTATATGCACCGTTTCCTCAAACTGATTTTAACCAAACCAGTTACCTGGCTGGCGAATAAATTTTCCAGCAAGCCCAGCCTGGAAAGGGTGCATACTGCCCTTACCAATTTATATAAGGACAGTTTGGAAAATCCGGGTAAGAAAGGATTGGTGATTGAAACGGATACAGCTAATGCCCGTTTCATCGTCTTCAGCGACCAGCACAAAGGCGCCAAAGATGGCAGCGATGATTTTATGAACGCAGAGCCAACCTACCTGGCTGCACTGGGTTATTATTTTGAAAACCACTATCATTTCATTTCTCTTGGCGATGAGGAAGAATTGTGGGAAAATTTGCTGGGGCCGGTAAAAGATAAAAACAAAGCAAGCATTGACCTGCAGAAGCAATTTTTGCAAAAGGGGCGTTACATCAAAGTTTTTGGCAACCATGATATTTTCTGGAACAATGATCCCTTTGCCGGGATACAGTTAAAAAGCATGTATGATGCCGAAGTGAAAATTTATGAAGCGGTATTACTGCAGATCATGATTGAAGGAAAAAGGCTCCCTGTTTTTTTAACACACGGACACCAGGGCGATGGGCAAAGCGATGCTAACCCTTTCAGCGCCTGGTTTGTGGGCAGGATTTGGGCGCCATTGCAAAGTTACCTGGGTATCAACCTCAATGTGCCATCTGCCAATGATCATTTAAAAACCGCCCATAATCTTTTTATGTACCAGTGGAGCAAGCAGGACAATAATCCTGTATTAATTACCGGCCATACCCACCAGCCGGTTTTTGCTTCCCTTACCCAACTGGAACGGTTGTATAAAAAATACGATACAGCCTGCACGGCCAACGACGAATTGGCAATAGCCGCATTGAAAAAAGAAATCCATTTCAGGCAGGAAGAATTTGATTATGTGTTGGGCAATTATACCAAAATGAAGCCATACTATTTTAACAGCGGCTGCTGCTGTTATAGTGATGGGGATATTACAGGTATTGAAATTTCGGAAGGTTGTATCCGGCTGATCAAATGGCAAATGAAAACAGGCGTACCCGAAAGGATTGTATTGGAGGAGATGGGATTGAGGGAGTTGTTGTGAAGCAGGTATTTAATGGAGCGGCCTGCAGGGTTTGGTGCAGGTAAACTGCCTGAAGGTTTGGTTATTGGGTGCCTATGGCTTGTTCACACCTGAATGGTTTTGGCAGGCTGCATGCTTTGCAGCAAACCTGTTCCGGCTTAGCCGAAATCAGTCAGGAATATAAAGCAGGGCAGGTGATGATAGCAGTAATTTCGCCTGCCTGCTACTCATTTACTTCCCTGACCATTTTTCATTTCTTCCAGCATCAAAATTATTTTATCCAATTTTTGTAATTCAAGCTTGCTTAGCTGCATCTGCAATGCCTCAATTTCCTTTTTTGCGTCTATGTTTGTCTGGTAGTCTTCCTGGGCCTGTAACCTGTCCCGTTGGCTCTGCCTGTTTTGCGACATCATGATGATGGGGGCCGCATACGCTGCCTGGGTAGAAAAAATGAGGTTGAGCAGGATGAACGGATAAGCATCCCAATGATTCATGAAGCCAATTACATTCAGCACCATCCAGATCACCACAAAGATGGATTGACAGATGATGAACGCCCAGGAGCCCATGCCATTGGCTACGGCGTCTGCCACCTTATCACTAAAAGTAAAAGACTCTTCATGTTTTTTATGCCAGGTAGGTAATTCCATTGTGATAATATTTTATGATTTGAATTAATGGCATAGATAAAGAAAAATGCCTTTGTAATTTTTTATACAAAGGCATTTAACAAAGCATTATTTATAAATTCATCAGGCTGCTCTTCCCATCTTACGCAGGAATGCTGCATGCGAGGCGATGGCTGTTCTCATCCTGGGAAACTCAATGTATTTTATATTAAAATCAGCACAGGTTTGTTTGATGATCTTGCTGATGGCAGGGTAGTGTATATGCGATATGCGTGGAAAAAGGTGGTGCTCAATCTGGAAATTCAATCCACCAACCAGCCAGGAAATTAATTTGTTTTTAGTAGCAAAATTGGCGGTGGTCTGTACCTGGTGAATGGCCCATTCGTTTTCAATTTTGTTGGTATCGCCATCAGGTACCGGGAAGGCCGTTTCTTCCACTGTATGTGCCAGTTGAAAAACGATACTGATGATAAAACCGGTAAACATGCTGGCTATTAAAAAACCTATCATCCATTTTACATATCCAACGGTAATGATGGGTATCACAATAAATAAAATGGCATAGCCAACTTTTGCACCCCAAAAACCAATATGCTCTTTTACGCTCAGTTTTTTGATAGGCACTGAACCGATCCTTTTCTTGAAATATTTTTGATAGTCTGTAAGAAACACCCAGATAATATGCAGCAGGGTATAAAGGAACCAAACGTAATAATGCTGGAAACGGTGAATCTTATATCGCTTTTGTGTAGCGCACATTCTCAGGTAAGGTTTGATCTCGATGTCATCGTCCACGCCATCAATATTGGTATAGGTGTGGTGAATGATATTGTGCTTCATGCCCCACATAATATGGCTGGCACCCAGTAAATTTACAGATATTGCCGCCAGTTTATTTACGGATTTGCTTTTACTAAAACTGCCATGGCCACCGTCGTGCATAACGTTAAATCCAATCGCTGCAGTAAAGCCGCCAATTAATACACACTCTATTATTGCCCATAAATTGGAAGGGGTAAAGTATACCAAATGAACATACAGAGCAAGGTAAGCAGAGAAGAAAAGAGCCGCCTTGAAGTATAAACCGAAATTGCCGGTTGATGATTTTTTTCTTTCTTCAAAATACTGGTTGACCCTCTTTTTTAATTCCTGCTGAAAGTTGTTTGATGACTGGATAAATTTAGGAGTTGCCATACTTAACTATATGAGTTTATTTTCAGGGCGCAAGTTACTAAATAAAGCAGCAAATCAAAG
>JAYVUL010000227.1:0-3992 GCA_043787935.1 Chitinophagaceae bacterium
ATTCAAAATGATATTCTTCCAGCGGCCAATGATCTGGAAGGGTCCATCAAGGTCGCCCAAAATAATACCGATGAGGTAATTGCGCACCAGCAACAGTTCTTCTTCGTCTATCAGTTCTTCTCTCAGCAGTTGCATTTCTTTATAGATCTCTTCTATAGTTGCTTCGCAAACATCCTTGCCTGCTTCAGTGCTTATCATCAGGGCGGTATCCTGAAAATGATTTTGTACATAGCTGTGTATGCCGTAAGTGTAGCCTTTTTCTTCCCGGATATTGCTCATCAGCCTTGACCCGAAATAGCCGCCAAAAACCGTGTTGAGCACCATCATTTTTGTAAAGTCAGGGTGCTGCCTGTTGGGGAAATGGGTAGCCATCCTGATAGCGCCCTGCACCCCGCCCGGATCATTTTGAATGCGGTATTTTTTTTCTTGAGAAGGGGTTATGGTGTTTATTATTTGTTGTTTGTTATTTGTTGTTAAACTCAATGATCCAAATTGTTTGTTCAGCTGTTCAAACAAATTACCGGGCAGTTGGCCAGCCACAAAAATTACACATTGTCCGTTTACATAGTATTGCTGAAAATGTTCTTTTAACTGCGTTGTTGTTAAGGCGTCGTAATCTGCAGCCCTGATATATTTTCCGTAAGGATGCTCCTCTCCGAAAAGATATGCATCAATCAGGCGGTTGGCAACAAAATCACATTTCTGTAAACTTACCGAAAGTTTTTGCCTGCTGTTTTGTTTGTAGGTATCCAGTTCTTCCTGCTTGAAAGCACTGTCCGTAATCATTTCCTTTATTACCGGGAGGAGTTCATGCAGGTATTTGCTCAGTGTGTGCAATGATAGCACAGCAGTTTCATTGTGACAGGTTCTGGTACAAAAAGCGCCGAAGTATTCAAAGCTTTCATTTATTTCAAAAGCCGATTTTGTACTGGTGCCATTTTTTAACAGGTGGTTGGTGGCAGCAGCTACCGCATTGGCTTTTTCATAACTGTTGCCGGCATAAAAAACCATTTCCATCTGCAGTACTTCCTGCGAACCGGCATTTATGGCATAAACACATACGCCATTATCCAGTACATATTTTTGATAAGGCTTTAAGGTTAAATTAAATTCTATAGCATCTTTTATCAAAGGGGCTTCCGTTCTGTTGAGCATTTATTTTATTTATTGTAATGATATTGTAGCTAAAAATCTGTTGATGAAATATTGCACCAGCATATTTTTATGTTGAAATTATTTGCGCTGAATATTTTTTCATCTGTCACGGTAATTTCGGAATTACCAGCCTTAGTTTTGTTGGGCATTTTCCCTGCCACTTTCTTTTACGGAAAATTAATTTTTCTGATCTCTCCACACAAACCAATAAGCCAATACAGCAAACAACAGGTTATTAATTGGCAAAATAATATAGTGTACTGCAATTGTTTTCGTCAAAGATTAACTTACATTCTTCTTTAATTTCATTAGCCGTTACGGCCTGGTAAAATCCCAATTCCTTATTGATCAGATCGGCATCGCCCAACAATTCATATATGGCAAGATTGGTGGCCCTGTTCATCAGGCTCATGTCTTCAAAGGCCAGCATACTTTCTGTTTTATTCTTTACTTTTTGCAATTCTTTTTCACTGATGCCTTCCTGCTGCAATTTATTTATTTCTTCCACTACGGCCTTTTCTGCATCCTTCATGTGTACACCCTTTACCAGTTTTCCTTCAATAATCAACAACCCTGCGTCAGTGCTGCCGGTATGGTGGCATTCTATATTACTGAATAATTTTTTTTCTTTTACCAATGCCTGGAACAGGCGGGAAGAACCGCCACCACTTAATATTTCTGTAATAAGCTCAGTGGTATAATATCTTTCCTCCAGTCGGGAAGCGATATGCCAGCATTTGTACAAGGCATCTAATGGCACATTTGCTTTTACCTCTAAAAGCCTTGCCTCAGTTTGCTTTGGTTCTTTTGGCAGTTTGCGTTCATATTTATTTCCCGGGGCTATCGGGCCAAACCATTTTTCGGCCAGCACCTTTACAGCATCAGTCGTTACATTACCCGCCACAACAAGTATTGCATTTAAGGGCGTATAGTGTTTGGTAAAAAAATCTTTTACATCCCGCAGGTTGGCATCTTCCACATGTTTTAATTCTTTGCCGATCGTCATCCAGCGATAAGGATGCGTGGTGTAGGCCAGTTCCCTCATTTTATGCGACACATCCCCGTAGGGTTTATTGATATAATGCTCTTTAAATTCTTCACACACTACTTTACGCTGCACATCTAAACTTTTTTCGCTGAAAGCAAGGCTCAGCATCCTGTCGCTTTCGAGCCAAAAAGCAGTCTCTAAATTTTCTACCGGCAACTGGCAATAGTAATTGGTAAGGTCGTTGGTGGTAAAGGCATTGTTTTCGCCACCAGCTACCTGGAGTGGTTCATCATAATTGGGAATGTTAACACTGCCACCAAACATGAGGTGTTCAAACAAATGTGCAAAGCCGGTTTTATTGGGGTTTTCATCCCTGGCGCCTACATCGTAAATTACATTTACAACTGCCATGGGGGTGCTTATGTCCTGATGCACCAATACCCTTAAACCGTTAAGGAGCGTAAACTTATCAAACTGGATCATGCGGCAAAGTTAAGGGCTGAGGCAGAATGGTTTTTGAAGTTTTTTTATGAATGACTGCCGTACCTCAGCAATAGAGAAACCGGCGCATTTAGAATATACTTTTTGGCGTAATACGCACCTGCATCAATTCCCCGTTTCGGCGAATTACGAGGGGAATTTTTTCGTAGACAGTTTGAAGCAGGTTTTTATACTGCATAATGTTGTTTGAAAAATTATTGCCTACC
Organism: Chitinophagaceae bacterium; assembly: GCA_043787935.1. Taxonomy (GTDB): domain Bacteria; phylum Bacteroidota; class Bacteroidia; order Chitinophagales; family Chitinophagaceae; genus Ferruginibacter. The sequence goes on from JAYVUL010000227.1 coordinate 2,851, forward strand.
GCTATTAGTATATCATCAGCTTTAAGGCCTGCTTTATCAGCCGGAGAAGCTGGCGTAACATTATCAATAACGATCTTGCCATTCAAATAATAGAGTGACATACCGGTGTAGGCATAATCAAATGTATCATTAAAATGTCCATTGGGCAGTAAATGAATTTCTCTTTTAGGGTAATTAAGAATAAGGTTGAACCGCCTTAAAAGGTCGTTGCCCAATAAACCGCCTACATAAGGATATGAAGTTACATTATAGTCGTCCTGGAATATGTAGGTAGGTACATTCCTGAATTTATAATGGCCGATCTGAACTAATTTGATCACAGTTAATTTCATCTGTAATTTGCCGCCCATACCTTCTGCCTGGGTTACCACCGGCTTGCGCCTGCTGAGTAAAATACTGCTGTCTTCTGCAAAGCTTTCACTCATTAGGAAGCACAGCCCGGCGCCTGTATCCAGGTAAAAATTAAAGTCGATATTTTTTTTATCTTTTATATGGAGGTTTTGGATGGGCAAATTGGTAAATGCAGGCCTGATAACCGTTCCGTTCCGGGGGTATTCAAATTCACCGGGGCTGTAAACCGCAATATCGGTGCTGTCAAAATTAATTTTAATAATATACCGGCTTAAAAAACTATACCCGATTATGCCATCAATCTTTTCACCATACACACTACTCAGGATTTCATAATTATTGATATGAAAATTAAGTTTGTCTACAGTAAGCCCGGGAAAATGCAACTGCTGGTTATAGATATAACGAACTTTATGGGCAACTCCCATACCGGTAATGGTTGTGTCCGACTGCCTTCCTTTTATACCTAATCCTTCACAGGTGGTGGAATCTAATGAAATGCCGCCACTGCCGGTATCTAAAATAAAATTCAGAGTATCGGGGAAATTATTCAGCAATGCCTGTACTATCATTACGCCTCCGCTGTATTGTTTAAAGGAAAACCGGGTGATAAATTTTGCTGCCGGCAGTGGGGTAAGTATTTCCTGCGCATAGCATGCTGTAAGCAACCCCGCAAAAGAAAATATGCAAAACAATTTCTTCATACAAACAATATCAAATAAATATACAACCTAATGGATGTACTTTTGTTATGAATTATTCAAACGGTTTTATGCAATTAAACGAATTAT
>JAYVUL010000228.1:0-14759 GCA_043787935.1 Chitinophagaceae bacterium
TATCAATCTTGCTCCTGGCCGTTATCCCATCAGGGTAAAGGATGCGGTAGGATGTACCTATGATTTTCATTCCACAGTGGGGATCGGGTTGGGTGTAACTGCCACCGATAGTACAGTGAAATCGAATTGTGCTGTTGCCACTACGGGTAAAATATTTATCAGGGCAGGGTTGGGAGTGGCACCATTTCAATATTCAAATGATTCGGGTGTTACTTATAAACTGGTAGATTCATTTATCAATCTTGCTCCGGGCCGTTATCCCATCAGGGTAAAGGATGCCGTAGGGTGTACCTATGATTTTCATTCCACAGTGGGGATCGGGTTGGGGGTAACTGCCACCGACAGCACGGTGAAATCGAATTGTGCCGTTGCCACCACGGGTAAAATATTTATCAGGGCCGGGTTAGGGGTGGCGCCTTTTCAATATTCAAATGATTCGGGTGTTACTTATAAACTGGTAGATTCTTTTATCAATCTTGCTCCTGGCCGTTATCCCATCAGGGTAAAGGATGCGGTAGGATGTACCTATGATTTTAATTCTACGGTTGGTATCGGTGCAGGTGTAACTGCCAGTTTTGTAAAAATAAATTCGGCATGTCTTGGTGTGAGCAGCGGGCAAATAATTGTAACTCCCGCAGGTATCGCCCCATTCATTTATTCAATTGATACGGGGCTTCATTATCAGCCATTAGATACATTTAAAAATCTTGCTTTCGGAAATTATTCTATCCAGATCAAAGATGCGGTGGGTTGTATTTACAATTCACCCACCCAAACAGTTGGCAATAATCCCGGCGTAACAGCCGGTTATACTTTGCTAAAAGCAGCATGTACCGGTTCTGCCACGGGTACAATCATTGTGAAGCCAAATACCGGAACAGCGCCCTTCAGGTATTCTCTCGACGGTGGATTAACTAACCAGTATGGCGATAGCGTATTCCGTAAACTTGCAGCAGGTACCTACACTATCAGGATCATGGATACAGCTGGATGCATATTAAACTCACCGGTACAAAATATTACCAATAATCCAGGCGTAGTTACCAATCCTTCCACCATTCAAAATTCTTCCTGTGCTTCAGTTCCTAATGGTGCTATCACTGTAAATGTTACGGCAGGCATATTACCATACAGTTACACACTGACTTCAGTGCCCGGATCACAACCACAATCAAATAATATTTTTACAGGATTGTTCTCAGGGGGCTACAATATTACCATTTCAGACAGTGCAGGTTGTACCAAAACGATCACGGAGATAATCGGTAATAATCCAAAAATAAAAATTGACTCATTAAATATTGTAAGGCCAACCTGCAATGGTTTGCAAAACGGAACGATACGGGTAAATGTTTCACTTGGAGTAGCGCCATATCAATATGCAATAGACGCTGGTATTTACAGCGCCAACAAAAATTTTACCGGAGTAGGAGCAGGCAGCCATACGCTGCACATCAGTGATGCTAATGGATGTATCATTGATTCTGCCATTACCGTTATACAACCGGAAATGCTTACCAATTCTCTTGTCAGCACGGTCAAATCTACATGCACCGGTACAGCAGATGGGCAGATAGTAGTGAGCGCCGCAGGCGGTACATTACCTTACCAGTACACTTTGGATGTAGCTGAACTTTCCGGTTACCAGTCTGCCGCAACCTTCCCCGTAATTGCAGGCAACTACAAAGTAACGGTGCAGGATGCCAAAGCTTGCAAAACGAGTATCAATGTTACCGTAGATTCTGTGTTTACCATGTTCTTAGATCTCGGGGCGGATACCACGATTTGTGTTGGGCAGCGTGTAGTATTAAGGCCTAATACCAACCCACAAACCACCCTGTTTGCCTATACGCCAACAGCATCGCTGAAGGATCCCAATTCAAAAAATCCTGAAGCCACACCAACAGATACCACTACCTATATGCTGGCGGCACAGTGGGGTATTTGTAAACTTACCGACATTGTGGTGGTGAATGTATTGCACAAACCAATACCCAGTGCAGGAGCAGATGCCGTGATTTGTTTTGATTCTACCACTATACTTCATGGCAGCGCTACCAACCTTTCTGGCACAGTGAATTATGCTTGGACACCGGCAGCTTTGCTGGATGGAAGGGCCGATACAACTGTTGTGGTTGCAAGGCCGGATACCTCATTGACATACTATACGCTAACAGTTACAGATAATTATGGTTGCGGTTTCTCAACGTCTGATCAGGTGCTGGTAACGATGCTTCCTCCTGTTTATGCCTTTGCCGGCAATGATACCAATGCAGTACTTGGGGTGCCTCACCAATTGACTGCTACCGGAGCGGGAGTTGGAGGAACTTATCAATGGTTTTATCCTCAGCCACAGGGGTATCCCTCCTCATCGGTCAGTTTTTCAAATGTATCCATTGCTGACCCAACAGTGTTATTTCAGCCCGTAACGCAGCCGGGCAGTTTTCATCCAGACACTAATTATTACAGGCTTTCGGTAATAGCAACCAACCAGGCTGGCTGCAAGCAATCGGATACCATAAAAATAAATGTTTTTATAGGCCCTGCATATTATTGCCCTAATGCCTTTAGCCCCAATGGTGATGGCACCAACGATATCTTTAGGGCGATACCAGTAGGCATTGCCAGTACTGATTATTTCAGGATCTATAACCGGTATGGGGAACTGGTATTTGAAACCAGCCGGTTTATGCAGGGATGGGATGGTACTTTCAAGGGCAAGCCCCAATTGCCCGGTGCTTATGTTTATGTAATAAAGGGGAAGAACAGGAATGGGGTAGACATAGTAGCGAAAGGCACGGTAATGCTGATACGATAATTCTACATTATATTGATATAATCCCGGAGCATACACACTCCGGGATTTTTTTATTATTAAATCGCCGGCTGCTGCTTCACCTTTTATTCTTTTGGAAAGGAGAAAGCTTTATGCCATAACCTCAGCTGTTACTGTTAAATTACATTGCCAGGCAGGGAATAATCAACATTCGGCTTTCATTTATTATTATTTTCACTTCAGCGAGACAAACTGCCCTGTAGCTTTCTTAACCCGGTTTTGTGGCATGATTTTTTTATCCACCCACATACTATTTATTCATTTGTATCGTTATAAAAAAATCCAATACATTAAAAACAATCTTTATGGAATTTATTTTAAACAGTAAACACAGGCTAGGTAAAAGGTTTCTTGTTTTTACCATTGTGCTTGCTATAGGTTATTTGTCTGCACTATGGATAATTAATGGTTCCTGAAACTAAGTTATCCACACCGGTAATCATATTTTTGTATTTCAGCCCCTTGCAAAAGGGGCTGTTTGTTTTCAATTACTTCACTGCGGCCATTAAAAAATATTGAAGAATAGCGTGCCGGTTAAATTATGACCCTGGCTATTTTCAATGCAATGTCAAAAAGCATCCAGGCCAATAACAAAAAATTATCAGTACCCCTGTTAAAAATTTCCGCTCACCTGCAGCATACATTTTATATTTGCGGTATGAAAAAGATGGGCATACTTGGTGGAGGGCAATTGGGGAGGATGTTATTGCAGGCCGCAGTTAATTATCCGGTGGAAACATTTTTGATGGAGAACGACAGTGAATGCCCTGCGGCGCATTTATGCCATCATTTTATCAAAGGGGATATCACCAACTTTGACGATGTATATCATTTCGGAAAAGCGCTGGATGCCATCACCATTGAAATGGAGAGTGTGAATGTTGCTGCACTGGAGCAGTTGGAAAAAGAAGGTGTAAAAGTCTATCCCAAATCATCCGCCCTGAGAACAATCAAGAATAAGATTTTACAGAAAGAATTTTACCGGCACCATCAAATTCCCACCAGCAATTTTATCATCACCAATAATGCTGCTGAATTAGAGGCGCAAATAGATTTTTTACCCGCCGTTCATAAATTAGCAGAAGGAGGCTATGATGGCAGAGGGGTACAAATCATAAAAACAACAGCAGATATTTCGCTGGGCTTTGATGCACCTGCAGTGCTGGAAAAAATGGTGTTGATTGCAAAAGAGGCTGCGATGATAGTGGCAGTTGACAATGCTGGGGAAATGGTTTTTTACCCGCCGGTAGATATGGTTTTTGACCAGGACCTTAACCTGCTCAGCCATCAGTTAAGCCCTGCTGACCTGCCTGATAAAGTATTCTGGCGAATGGAAGCTATTGCTATTGCGGTGGTAAAAGCACTGCAAAGCCCAGGCATATTTGCAGTTGAATTATTCGTTGACAAAGCGGGTGATGTATATGTAAATGAAACTGCCCCGAGGGTTCACAATAGCGGGCACCATACCATCGAATCAAACTATTCCTCTCAGTTTGACATGCTGTGGCGCATCATGCTGGATTACCCTTTGGGAAATACAGAACATATTTTACCGGCTGCCATTGTAAATTTATTAGGTGCGGAAGGGCACAACGGGCCTGCCCATTACCAGGGCCTGGAAGAAGTGCTGAAAATCCCCAATGTATTTGTGCATATTTATGGCAAGAAAAACACTAAGCCCGGAAGGAAAATGGGGCATGTTACCATTTTAAGTAAAGAAAAACAGGAACTGATACACCAGGTGAACAGGATAAAGCAAACCCTGAAAGTGGTGACAAGGTAATCCGCTCTTTATAAACTGAGCTGGTTTGCCAACCGCTTCAATTCTATCTCCGATGACTTAGCTGCAAAATTCAAATTCACCAGGCGGTACCCGGATGCCTCAAAACTTTGCTGAGCATTTTTCACTTCCACAATGGTGGCCTGTTTTAGCCTGAACCGCTGCAGGGTTAATTCAAGTAACCTGTTGGAGAGTTCATAATTCTGCTGTTCCGTTACCAGTTGCTGTAATGCAGCTGTGTAAGACTGGTAAGACTTCACTGCCTGCGAACGAAAATCCCTGATCAAAATATTTTTATCCAGTGCTGCATTGCGGACATTTAGGGAGGCCACCTGCTGCTGCCGGCGGTAAATGGAGCCATTGTAAATTGGGATCCCGATACTAACGCCAACGTAAGGCCCATAACTCTGGTTGAGCAATAATTGCCCTGCAGCAGACTGATTACGGCTAAAACTTAAGCCAGTATTGGCTCTTAGGGAAGGATAGCGCAACGCTGCTGTTTCGTTCAAAACCTGCTCATATACCCTTACCTGTTCCTCAGCTGCAATTATCGCTGCATTTTTATCCAGGCTGTTTAAAATCACTTCCAGGTTAATAGTTGTATCAACAATGATGGTATCCGCTATCCTGATGACAGTGTCTGATTTTAAAGTTAATTGCCTGAGCAATTCTGTTTTGGCCTGTGTTATGATAACTTCCTGTGATTGCTTTGCCTGTACCAGTGCATTCAAATCAATCTGGGCCTGGAAGAGGTCTGCATTATTGGCCAGTCCCACAGTTTGCCTGGCTTTTACAATCTCCAGTTGCTGGTTAGATGCTTCTATGGACCGGTCAATGGTTTTTACATAACTCTGCTGCCGCACAATGTCATAATAGCCTGTCATCACTCCGGCAATAATATTTTGAATTTGTGCAATCAACTGTTGCCCGCTTTGCTGCTGCAGGAGCGACAGTCTTTTTTTTGCAGCCAGCACCCTGTTGCCATTGTACAGCAATATACTTCCGGTGACGCCAACCGCTAAACTATTACTGGAAGCAGCATCCTTAGAAATGGTTTGTCCGCCGTTTAATTTTTGATTGATACTGGATAATTGTTCATTGTCTGTAAGGCTGCCGGTAACCAGGGGCAGGCCACCAGCCACACCGTAATTATTCAATATGGTATTGGCTTCTGCTTCATTTTTAGCCAACTTTATTTCCAGGCTGTTTTTTAATGCGGTATTGATGGCATCGGGCAAGGTTAAGTTATTTTGCGCCTGTGCCGTAAAACAAATAACTCCTGAAAGAAAATATACAAACAATTGCTTCATACCGCCATTTTTTGTTTTAACTGTTAATGGTATCCTTTTTATTTTCTCCTGTTGGGTAATTATCCGGTGTTGTTGGCGCCGCTATTTCAAATTTATGTTTACCAGATAAGAAAGTATACATGGCAGGTATAATAAACAGGGTAAGAATCAGCGAAAAAATAAGGCCACCCACCACCACGATACCCAGCGGCACCCGGCTTGCGGAGGATGCTCCAAGGCTCAGTGCAATGGGTAATGCACCCAGTGAAGTGGCGAGGCTTGTCATTAAGATCGGCCGCAACCTTTGCCGGGAGGCATCCAGTATGGCCTGTTTTTTACTGAGCCCCTGTTTCCTTTTTTTGTTGGCAAATTCCACAATCAGGATCCCGTTCTTTGTTACCAGCCCTATCAGCATGATCATACCAATTTCAGAAAAAATATTAAGGGTCTGGTCAAAGATATACAGGCTGAGCAAGGCTCCTGCCAAAGCCAGCGGCACGGTGATCATGATGGTAAGCGGATCGATAAAACTTTCAAACTGAGCAGACAGCACCAGGTAAATCAGTATGAGTGCCAGTATAAAAGCAAACATGATATTGGAAGAACTTTCTGCATAATCCCTTGAGGGGCCTGTAAGTGAAGTCTGGTAGCTTTCATCTAATAATTTCTGGGCAATGGCGTTCATCGCTTTTACACCATCACCCACTGTTTTCCCATCAGCAAGTGAAGCAGATATGGTGGCTGCCTTATACCGGTTAAAGTGATACAGGGTGGAAGGGCTGCTGCTTTCCTCCAGTTTGATTACTGCACTTACGGGTATGTTTTGCCCTTTGTTATTTCTGACATATAATTTGGAGATATCGTCCGTTTTATTACGCTCACTCCGGTCTACCTGTGCTATAACCGAATATTGAAAACCATTCATGATAAAATAAGCCAATCGTCCACCGCTGAATGCAGACTGCAATGCAGCAATTACCTCCTGCGATGAAAGCCCAAGGTCTTTTACTTTCATCCTGTCCAGCGTTAACCGGATTTCCGGCTTGTTGAATTTCAGGTTTACATCAACGTTAGCAAACGTTTTATCTTTTCTTGCTTCATCCAGGAATGCAGGGATTACTTCTTCTAATTTATTAAGGTCCTGGTTTTGTAATACAAACTGCACGGGCAAGGAACCTCTTGAACCGCCGCCTACAGCAATCGTTTGTTCCTGCACGGCAAATATTCTTGCTTCATTGAAACGCCCCAGTTTTTTTTGCAGGTCGGAAGCTATCTGTGCCTGGCTTCTTTCCCTTTCGCCGGGCGGTATCAGTGCCAGCCTTGGCTGGCTGCTGTTGATGGCGCTTGCCGGTGTCCTTGCAAAAATAAAATCCCTTTCGGGAACGGAATCATACAGGTAGTTTGCAATATTGTCTGCAATGTTTACCATCCGGCCAAAGCTGGTTCCTTCTGCTGCAGAAATGGTAAAACGTATGCTGCTCCTGTCTTCCAGGGGGGCTATCTCACTTTGCAGGTTTGAAAAGATCAGTGCAGTCATAGCACCGCAAACTGCTATGATCACCCAGGCCAGCCACCGTACTTTTAAAAACCCGTTCAGCCAGCGCCGGTACCCGTTTTCCATACCTGTAAAAAAGGGTTCTGTCTTCAGATAAAACTTTCCATGCCCTGCTTTTTTTCTGCTCAATACCACATTCAGTACCGGGGTAATGGTAAGCGATACCAATGCCGAAATCAATACTGCAGCAGCCAGAGTAACACCAAATTCACGGAACAGCCTTCCAATAAATCCTTCTAAAAAAATAACGGGTAGAAACACAATGGCAAGTGTAACTGAAGTACTGATCACGGCAAAGAAAATTTCCTTACTGCCTTCCAGCGCAGCCTGTTTGATCGGCATTCCTTTTTCAAACTTGCTGAAAATATTTTCGGTCACCACAATTCCGTCATCCACCACCAGGCCTGTTGCCAGCACAATGCCCAGCAAGGTCAGAATATTGATTGAGAAACCTGAAATATACATGATGAAAAATGTTGCCACCAGTGAAATAGGGATATCAATCAGCGGGCGGATAGCAATTAACCAATCCCTGAAAAAGAAAAATATCACCAGCACCACCAAAGCAAAAGAGATCATCAGGGTATCTTCCACTTCCTTGATTGACTTGCGGATATTCGAGGTATTGTCCAGCAATACATTCATTTCGATATCCGATTTATTTGCTTTCTTTATTGCTTCCAGTTTCTTGTAAAAATCATTTGCTATCTGGATATTGTTGGCTCCAGGTTGTGGTATCAGTACAATGCCAACGGCATTTACCCCGTTGTATTTCCAGCTCTGCTCCAGGTTTTCGGGCCCTATTTCCACACGGGCTACATTGCTCAGCCTTACAATACCGGAGCTGTCTTCTTTGATGATAAGATTTTGAAAATCCTTTTCACTTGTTAATCTGCCCAGCGTCTTAATAGTAAGTTCTGTGTTGTTGCCATAAATTTTCCCCGGTGGCAGATCAACATTTTCATTGTTCAGCGATGTCCTGATATCAGAAAAACTTACCCCCTGTGCAATCATCTGATCAGGGTTAAGCCAGATACGCATGGCATATCTTTTTTGCCCGAAAATATTGACTGCACTTACCTGGTTGATTGTTTGAAACTGTTGCTGCAACACATTCTCGGCATAATCGCTCAGCTCCAGCAAGCCTTTGGTATGGCTCTGCACCGCCAGTATCAAAATGAAATCGCTGTTGGCATCCGACTTGGTAACTATGGGCGGCGCATCAATATCCTGTGGTAATCCCCTGCCGGCCTGCCCTACTTTATCCCGCACATCACTGGCAGCTGCCTCAAGGTCTACCCCCAGTTCAAATTCAACCGTAATATTACTGTTGCCCAATGTGCTGGAAGAAGTAATTGTTTTGATGCCCGGTATACCATTGATTTGTTTTTCCAACGGCTCGGTTACCTGGCTTTCCATGATATCAGGATTGGCACCGGTATAAGAAGTACTGATATTAATTGTAGCGGGGTCAATAGCCGGATAATCCCTGACGGCCAGGAAAGTATACCCCACTACGCCAAACAAAATAATCATCAGGTTGATCACAGTGGCAAAAACGGGCCGCTTTAAAGAAAATTCAGAAATATTCATGCAATTACAACGTGTTGTACTTTTTTAGAATCCTGTTGATGAACCGCCTGGCCAATCCGGGGAAGATCTTCCCCATTAATTTTATTTTTTACCTGAATAATTAGTAAGGATGCAGCAATTTTTTATCAGATCATTTATTGAATGCTGTCTTTTACTTCTTTTATCTCCTCCTGTTTTTTCACACTCCTTATGGTTAATTTGCTTTTTGGCCTTGCAAACAACACACCCGTTACCACCACAGAATCACCCGGGTTGATGCCGCTTATCACTTCCACTGAATTGGCTTCCCTGACGCCTGTTTGTATATTCACAAAATTGGCCTGGCCATTTTTTACAATGATAACCTGGTTATTTTTATCATCCGGGATAATGCAGTTGGTAGGTACTTTTACTGACGATCTTTCCTTTCCTGCATCGATATATACTTTTACAAATGCACCGGGATTTATTGTTGCATGTTGAAGCAAGGCCCTCACTTTGAGATTACGGGTTTCGGTATTTGCCCCTGGCTCTGTTGCCGTTATAACGGCTTTCCCTCTTTGTTTTGTGGCAGCATCCAGTTCCACTGTTATTACTGTGCCGTTCTTGATTGCATTGCCATACATATCGGGCAGGGTAAAATCAATTTTTACCTGTTGTGTTTGTTGCAAAGTGGCAATGATGGTGGCTGGGGTGACATAAGCACCAGGGCTTACCTGCCGCAAACCGGCAACTCCGCTAAAAGGAGCCCTGGTAACCGTTTTATCCATCAATGCCTGCAGGTATAGTATGTCTGCCCTCAGCCCGTTTACTGTATTTACAGCAGCATCATAATCAGCCTGGTTCAGTCCGTTGATGTCGAGTAATTGTTTATACCGGCTTACCGTTTTTTCTGCCAGTTCAAGTTGTACTTTGCTCTTGGCAAATTGCGCCCTAAGGTCAGCATCATTTACCCTTGCTATCACTGTTCCTTTGGTGATATTTTTTCCTTCAGCTACGTTCAAATAGGTGAGCCTGCCGCTTACTTCCGGCCGCAGTTCTACATACTCATTGGCAATCACTGTTCCATTGGCTTCAATCATATTGCTGATGGGTTGCTTTTCTGCAATCATCACATCCACAAGCACGGGAGGGGCTTCTTTGGTGGGACCTGTTTTTAGCGTTTTGCTTTTACACTGCACCAGCGCCATTGCACTGAACAAAAGCACAATTAAAATTTCTTTGCCGGCATATTTCATTATCAGCATTATTATTTAAGTCAATCAAATATATGCCGTTTTGTTTTTGGGCACAACAACATTTTATAGCGAATAGTGTTTTTAAAAGCCTTGAATTAAATGCAAAGAGGGCAAATATTAAACCATCATTACTATACTATTTTTGTTCAAAAAATATCCGGCAGGGGTTTTCAGTTTTTTACCTTTCTTTGCCAAAACATATCACACATGAGCACACTTGTAGGAATCATCATGGGCAGCGAAAGCGACCTGGAAATAATGAAAGGGGCCGCTGAAATGCTTCGCCAGTTTGAAGTAGAGCCGGAACTTACCATTGTATCCGCACACCGCACGCCGGAGCGGTTACGGGAATACGCCAGCAAAGCAAAGGAAAGGGGATTGAAAGTGATCATCGCCGGTGCCGGTGGCGCAGCACATTTGCCGGGCATGGTGGCAGCACAAACTATTTTACCTGTAATAGGGGTGCCTGTAAAATCTTCCAACTCTATTGACGGCTGGGACAGTGTGCTGTCTATCCTTCAAATGCCTTACGGTGTGCCGGTAGCAACGGTGGCATTGAATGGCGCCAAAAATGCGGGTATCCTGGCAGCACAAATCTTAGCCCTTCATGATCCATCTATTGCGGGAAAATTAGAAGCCTATAAGGAATACCAGGAGGATATCGTAATGGAAAGCGTGAAAAATGTAAAGCGTTTTGGATTTACAAATGAGTTTGACCAGTAACGGGTTCCAGTTTGTTCTTATTTTTTGGTAAGTATTACAAACTCCTGCTCCAGCGACAAAGAATTCTCATAGAGTGTTTGTATAAATTGATCTCCCCATTTAGCATAGAATAACATAAAGTTTTCCACCCTTTCCTGTAAACTGTTATTGGGAAATAATTGTTGCTTCACTTTATGCAACTGGCGCTGTTGTGCTTCAAATTTTTTCTTTTCGGCACTCAGCATTTTCTTTTCCAGGCCTTCAATTTTTTTCATTGCTTTAGTCTGCAATGCTTCTGTATGCCCCTGCAGTGTACTATCTACCTTGCCCGAAATAATTTTTAGTTGATCATAAAATTCATTCAACTGTTGCTTTTCTTTTTCCAAACTCAACTGCATGTTGCTTTCTCTTTTCACCAGCATGCTCATCAAATCAAATTCTGGCTTAAAAATTTCTTCCGGTGAAAAATGCAGTTTGTCGATGATGGCGGCATAGTTTTCTTCAATCAATAAAAATGAATTGCGTACAATCAAAACAGGGTATGGCTGGGCAACAGCTTCAAAAACTTTCTTCAATTCAAGCCAGTAAGCAATTTCACCACCCCCGCCGATAAAGGCAATATTGGGTAAGATCATTTCCTGGAAAACAGGGCGAAGAATAACATTCGGGCTGAACCGTTCAGGATAATTATTTAGTTCAATTAAAATCTCTTCCTGCGAAAACACTTTTTCACTGTTGACTATGGACCATTCACCATTCACCTTCTCAATCCTTTCCCTGCTGTTATCTGTCAGGTAAAATAAATTTGTTTCCCGGCCGCTTGCCTGTGCTTTATATTGTGTGGGGAATGCCGCAACGGTTTCCTGCACTGCTTTGTGGGAAAACCCTTCCAGTAATTCTTTCTTTATCACAGGCGCAAAAGATTGCTTCAGCAGCCTGTTGTCGGGCAATACGATCAACAGGCCATGTGTTGCAAACAATTCATTCACTAATTTAAAAGTTGCCTGTTCAATAGTAGTTCCCAATTGATAGCAGGCTTTCATCAGGTCAACGATTTGTTTACCAAATTCATGCACCAGTATCTGGCCGCTAACCGCATCTATCATTTGCACTAACGCCTTATCCACTTTCATCCTTCCTACTGCTCCGGTTTGGCTTGTTTTCCATTCATACTTTTTCCCATCCAGGTAAATATGGCCCAGTTCCTCCAGGTCAGCATCTTCACTGCCCATATAATACACGGGTACAAAATTGCCGGCAGGGATTTGTTCAGTCAATGAATCCGCCAATTTTACGGTATGTAAAATTTTGTAAATGAAATACAAATGACCGGTAAAAATATTTGGTTGATGTGCAGTGCAGATGGTAAATGTGTTGTCGCTGGCCAACTGCTGCAAATGACGTTGTTGCTTACCCGTAAGTTGAATGTCTTTATACTGTTCTGTTAACGCCTGCACCAGCAGTTGCCTGTTGGTATTAGTTGCCTTACGTGCTGCCATAGCCGCCATGATACCGGCCAAAGAAACCGGGTGACTGTAAAAAGGGGTTAACTCCTGCTGCCCGCCGATATAATCTGCAACCATACCGGAGAAATAATTGGTTTTATAGTAAGCTAAACAGGAAGGTTTGATTTGCATCGGCTGAAAATTGTATACATTTATTTCGAAAGACAAACTTACACCAATCCTTAAAATTACAAACGTATAGTTGTAATAACCTGCCTCTTAAATAGCAGGGTGCTGTTCTGGCGAATTGATGGTAATGTAAATATCGTTTTGTATCAACACAATACTTCACCGGGAACCGGCATATTTTATAAATGCTTTAAAATTGCTGCTTTCAGCAGGCCGGCTTAGGTTTGTGGCGAAGGGTGAATGCAGATTCAAAGTCCAGGCAGCAGGTAACGTTAATGTGGTGGAAGTTGGTTCAGGCGAACTGTTAATGCTGAAAAGGGGATAGCCATTAAGCGCTTATCACAAGCACAGGAATCAGGGCCGGATCAATTCATTCAGCAAAGCTGTTGAATGAAACAGAATAACTGCTATTTAAAAATTTAAAAGAACCTGCAGCAGCAAAAAGCATTTAACTGTGTGCAGGTTCTTTTTGTTTATTTGACGTTTACACTTTAATTAAAATCACTTTCATTAAAATCTTCGTCGCTAAAAGATTGAGAACCTATATTGAGCATACTGCCCATAAGGTCCTTAAACTCAATCTTGCCATCCAGTACTTTTTTGCTTATCATTGAATGTGCAGAAAGCCCGTGCAGCACGAACTCCATAAGCAAAACTATTTCAATTTCATTTGCAGCCTTGTAGTACTTTTTAACCAGGGCATGCAAGCCGTCTACTTTGTACAACAACTGCATTTTATCGGCATCTTTTGTTTCAAAAAAAAGATCCAGGTGATTGCCGTTGTCAAACCAGCGGGTGATGGATTTGTACGGGGTATCATCCGCAGAAGCCTCTTTGCCCCTTTTCTTTTTCAATGTGTCCGGGTTAGGAAAATATTGGCCAAATAAAGTGCGGATGGATTTCTCCAGCAAATTAAAGGCTACCTGGTAGGGGCCTTCCTGTTCCCCTTCATATACCAGTTCTATTTTTCCGGTGATGGAAGGGATGATACCTACCAGGTCGCTGATCCAGACTTGTGTTTGTTTTTCCTGGTTAATTAGGGCCCTGCGTTCTGCTGCACTCACTGCATTTTCATAGGCTGCAATGGTAAGCCTTGCACTCACACCACTTTTTTTGTCTACAAATTCGCTTCCCCTTGCTTCAAAAGCTACCTGCTCTATAAGCCGCTTCACCAGGTCGCTGATATTGACTACTTTCAACTGGTCTTCATAAATATTGGCCTCCTGCTCTGTAATGGCCAAAGCGGTTTCAATTGATTTTGGATAGTGGGTAAGGATCTGGCTGTCTATCCTGTCTTTAAGCGGGGTTACTATGCTCCCGCGGTTGGTATAGTCTTCCGGGTTGGCAGTAAATACAAACATAACGTCTAAGGGGAGCCGCAATTTAAAGCCACGTATCTGCAGGTCGCCTTCTTCTAAAATATTGAATAGGGATACCTGTATTCTTGCCTGGAGGTCGGGCAATTCATTAATTACAAATATGCTCCGGTTACTTCTTGGTATGATGCCATAATGCAACACCCTTTCATCAGCAAAACTTAATTTGAGGTTAGCTGCTTTGATGGGGTCAATGTCACCGATGAGATCGGCAACACTGACATCCGGCGTGGCTAACTTTTCGCCATACCGCTGGCTCCGGTGCAGCCATGCAATGGGGGTGTCATCACCCTTTTCTTCGATCAAATCAACGGCATATCTTGAAATGGGATGCAAAGGATCGTCATTGATCTCACTTCCTGCAACTACCGGGATGTACTCATCCAGCAATTCTATCATCTGCCTGGCCATTCTTGTTTTGGCCTGGCCACGTAAACCTAAAAATAAAATATTATGCCTGGAAAGTAATGCCCTTTCTGTATCCGGTATCACACTGTCTTCGTATCCCAGTATGCCTGGAAATGGATTTTCTTTGGCCTGTATTTTTTTAATCAGGTTGTTGCGGATCTCATCTTTGATGCTTTTTGATACGTAGCCGCTTTTCTTTAATTCGCCTAGTGTTTTAATGTTGTTCATCTGTTAAGTGGTGCCTTTAACCGTCTCATATTTTTGCCGCTGAGACGTTTAGGCGTTTTTATTAAAAAATATGGTTTATAATATGTTGCTTTTTTGATCATTCTACGTAATACCTTCTTATTCCATCTTTTAGAAGTGCTG
>JAYVUL010000229.1:0-42446 GCA_043787935.1 Chitinophagaceae bacterium
AAAAAGTACAAGAGTCCGCTGGATAGCGGAACGATGATCATCAAAGAAATATTGCCAGGACAATAAATTTTATTCCTTAGCAGCTTGCCAGTTGCTATCTTCATACATACGATTGCTTAAATTAAAAAACTTTTTTAAAAAAACATTATGTCAGCACAAAAGCCGTATAGCTTTTTCCAGAGTGTGGAACAAAGCTTTGACAAGGCCGCCAAATTTACCAAATGGGATTTGGGGATCTTAGAACAAATAAAAGCCTGTAACAGTGTATACCAGATGCGGTTCCCGATAAAAAGGGACAATGGTACCATTGAGGTAATTGAAGCCTACCGGGTACAGCACAGCCAACACAAATCACCCTGCAAAGGAGGTATCCGTTTCAGTGACGAAGTAAACCAGGATGAAGTGATGGCACTTGCCTCTTTAATGACTTATAAATGCGCTATCGTAAATGTGCCTTTTGGCGGTGCCAAAGGAGGGATTAAAATTAACCCCCGTAATTACAGTGTGTATGAACTGGAAAAAATCACCCGCAGGTATACGTCAGAACTGGTAAAGAAAAATTTTATCGGCCCGGGCATTGATGTACCTGCACCTGACTATGGCACAGGTGAAAGGGAAATGGCCTGGATTGTTGATACCTATTCTTCTTTAAAACCCGGCGAAATTGATGCTGCCGGTTGTGTAACCGGCAAGCCCATTACCCAAGGGGGCGTTCGTGGACGTAAAGAGGCAACAGGCCTGGGTGTATTCATCGGCATACGGGAAGTATGCAATATGGAAAATGTAATGAAAAAGCTTGGCCTTACAGTTGGAGTGGAAGGGAAAACTGTAGTGGTGCAGGGTATTGGTAATGTAGGTTACCACTGTGCCAAGTTTTTCCGGGAAAATGGCGCTAAAGTAATTGCTATTGCAGAACATGATGGGGCTGTTTTTAACGCTAGCGGATTAAATGAAGAAGAATTGTTCCAGTTTAAAAATGCAACAGGATCCATTATTAATTTCCCCGGTTCAACCACCCTCGCCAAAACTACCGATGCACTGGAACTGGAATGCGATATCTTAATTCCGGCCGCTCTGGAAAATGTGATCAATGAAGAAAATGCACCCAGGGTAAAAGCAAAAATCATTGGGGAGGCAGCCAACGGGCCATGTACGCCGGAAGCAGATGAGATTTTTGTACAAAAAGGGATTTTATGTGTGCCAGACATGTACCTGAATGCCGGTGGTGTTACGGTGAGTTATTTTGAATGGCTGAAAAACCTTAGCCATGTTCGTTATGGCCGTATGGAAAAGCGTTTTTCTGAAAATATGAATGCACATATTTTAGGACAGATTGAAGAGTTGAGTGGCAAAGAAGTGAGTGAGAAGGAGAAACAATTCATCCTGCGTGGTGCAGATGAGGTAGACCTGGTACACAGTGGTTTGGAAGAAACGATGATCAGTTCTACCAGGGAGATCATGGATATCTGGTTAAGCAATCCCGAAATACCGGATATGCGCACAGCCGCTTACGTAAGCGCTATCAATAAAGTGGGTATCAGTTATGCTGAATTGGGTATTTTTCCATAATCAATCCATTTTACTTATACAAAAATGCTCCCCAGAATATTTGGGGGGCATTTCTATTGAAAACCACTTGCAAAAATTACCAGCAATTCTGCCAGGTGGTGCCATCATATACTCTTAGTTTATTAAGAAGGCCATCAAAATAAATATCCCCTTTTCCGGGGTTGGAGGGCTCTGTATCCCTTGGTTCCAGCCTTAAAACATCTTTTACATGCAGGCTTCTTTGCGGGTTGCAAACATTCACACCCATTTTGCCATTACCACAGTCTGCCGAGCCGGAATGAAGGCGGCTGATCTCACTTGAATCAAGTGCCCTGTTCCAGATACCAATGTCATCAATAATTCCATTGAAGGGGTCGCCGGTGCTTGCAAAATAACGAAGGTGATCATAGCCAAATCTTAGTCCTCCACCAATGCAACTATCAATTAAGCCCGGAAAGGGCGCTGACGTTTCCAGTACCCCATTTTTATACAACTTAGCAGTGTTGCCATCAAAAGTAGTTACCAGGTGTACCCAAATGCCAGTATCAAGTGATGCACCTGCACCCGGGCCAAGCCATCCAGCAGCACTGACACAATTACTGTTATACTTTGCAGCGGAAAAAGGCTCCCCACCAGCGTCAATGGTCAAAGCATAGGCTTCGCCATTTGCAACCGGAGAACCCTTATAAATTACCTGGTTTGTTTTTGCCGTATCCTTAAACTTTACCCAGGCACTCAGCGTTAATTTCCGGCAACGGAGGGATGCAGCATCGGCCACATCTATCTTACTGTTAAGTCCATTAAAATAATAAGCCGCATTGGGATTACCAAAACGGTCGGCTGTCAATACCGCAGTGGTTACAGTACCGTTATTGCCACTGCCACTATTATCATTTGCATTGCCATTAAAGGGCCACCAGCCAACCAGGCCATCTTGTGGCAGATAATCCGGAGTGCTTACCTGGGCAACCATGTTAATGCTGGTTAATAACAGGAAGGGCAGAAAAAATTTTTGTAAAGCACTTTTCATTTTGTGAGAAATTAAAATTTTATGGAAGTAAAAAAAAGTTTGTACGAATATAGAATTAAAACAGGTAATTTATAACTGGTTGGCCCTTATCCGGTTTTAACTTTTCCGGCAATGCCTAACTGATGGCCATAGTTCAGTTAGAGTTCAAATATAAACTTCTTAATTCATTTTATTTTGAAAAACTTATGGTGCAATCAAACTTGTTATCCCCTGCCCCCAATTCTTCGGCGGCAGCATTGCTTATCCTTACCAGCAGGCCGGCATTTTGCTTTATATCGGGAATAACATCCAGCACTTTGGCATAGATGGTTTTGCCTGTAGCGGTATTCGTTACTTTTACAATGGTACCGGCAGCTGCCGTATTGTGCAGGCAATAATATTTACCATCTTCCCATCCACTGGTGCTTTTAAATACCGCTGCAGTACCGGTTTCATTGCCGCCATTCGCCACTTTGGTTTGTTTATCAAAATCAGATTTAAAAAAACCACCATTAAATTTCCTGCCGGTTTGTTTTACCGCAGGCTTTTCAGTTGGTGCTTCATTCACCACAATTGCTGGCTGATCTTTTTTTACAGGCGGTGCGGCCACTACTACTTTTTTATCTTCTTTTTTCACCACCGGGGGCGCTTTTTCCTTTGCCGGTATGGGTTCAGGATTTTTCACCACGGGTAAATTTTCGCTGGTGACATCAGGCCTGGGACTTTCTTTAACAGCTACCGGAATGGTACTTACCATCACCGGCTTAGCCATTCCTGATAGTGGGGACAGCTCTTTTTTCACTTTCAAATAACCAATAATTATTTTGGTGCCATTGCTCACTGCATCGCCTTTGATATTGTTCCATTGTTTCAATGTCTCCAATGGCAGTTTGTTGTAGGCAGTGGCAATGCGGTATAGCCCTTCCTTTTCTTTTACCGTATGATAAACCGGCACCAGTACTTCATCCGCTGCTGCACTGCTGCCCTGCACGAAATTGCCTGCGGTTAAAGGAATTTTTACCAATTGGTTAAGGCTAAGCCCTTTTTCCATCTGCAAATTGTTGTACGGGGCAATTTCTTTAGGGCTGAGATTGTACATGCGGCCAAGGCTGTAATAATTTTCTTTGGCGGCTACGGTATGGCTCAGGTGCCAATTGGGTGCAGCACCTTCTATCAACAGGGGTTTATTTTGTGACAGTGCAAATAAGGGTACACAAAATAACAATACTACAATACGCTTCATGATGTTTTTTTTTCCGTCGCAAAGATGAGAAAATTAGTTGGTTAGTACCCGGTTTTACTTGTTAAGAATCCGCCACTCTTTTGGATAATAATTGTTGATACGGTTTGGCAAAATTTTCATCCAGCCAAGAGGCAGTTTCCGGTGTGTTATTAAAGCCCAGCCTCTTATGCCGGTATCGATCTGAATATCCTGCTTACGTAAATATTGCAAAGCGGTGGCGGCATCCACTTCTATGGCAGGAAGATGGGGATTGGCAATGCTGCTTAAGGCCAGTTCATGATCAGGGATCAATTCATTACGGATAATGGTTCCCAGTTTTACCCCGGCCTTTTTTATATACAGGCAGGATTGCACCGCCGGCAAGTCATTTTCAAGATGCTTTGGCAAGGCGATCACTTCCTCCTTTTGGTTGATAAATATAAAATCGCCGGCATTGCCCAGGTAGGTTTTTACAATGTCAATTTCCTTTGCAGGCAGCCGCTCTGATTTACTTTTATTTTTTCCCGTTGGCCGTTCCTCCTGCTGCCCACCCGACTTTCTGAATGCTGCAATAAAGAAACCTTCCCCCCTCACTTTATCAGGGTAAAACCTGTAGCCCCAGGCGCCATGTTTAACCGACTTTGTTTCTACAATGCCCCAATTTTTTTCAACATTCAACTGTAAACTTTCAACGTTCAACTCCTCAATCAACCAGTCTGCAATCGCCTCATCTTCTTCTTCTGAATAAGAGCAGGTAGAGTAGATCAACAAACCATCTTCTTTTAAGGAAGGTAAAATAGCTGCCAAAATCCTTTGTTGGCGCTGGCTGCAGAGCTGCACCTGCTGTTCGCTCCATTCACTTACAGCCTCCGGGTCTTTCCTGAATAAACCACTTCCGCTGCAGGGGGCATCCACCACAATTATATCAAAAAAATCCGGCAGCCGCCGAAAATCGCCAGGGTCATTATTGGTAACTATTACATTGGCTGCGCCCCACTTGGTGATATTTTCGGATAAAATATTTACCCTTGTTTTAATCACTTCATTGCTTACCAGCAAACTCCCGCTGCTGATAAGGGATTGGATCAACGTTGATTTGCCACCGGGGGCTGCACACAGGTCTAATACTTTTAACGGCAGGGATAAATCAACCGTTTGTTTCAACGCCTCCTCCAAAAACATACTGCTGGCTTCCTGTACATAGTAGGCCCCTGCATGAAACACCGGATCGCTGGTGAAGGATGGCCTTTCGGACAAATAATAACCGTTTGAATTCCAGGGAACCCTTTCAGTCTGGCTATTTAATATTGGCCCGATGGCAGGCAGGAAAGGATTGATCATTTTTTGGGGGTTCACCCTTATTGAGGTAACCTGTTCACCACTTTGATGAACTTTTTCAAATGCTTCTTTATCAAAGCCCTTGCTGTTTATGATTGAGTTGATGAATGATTTTGGTAACAATAAACAGTAATTTTTATCAAATGTATTTTAGTTATTTCTTAAATTAAACCTTCATTAACCAGGGTTACTGCGGCCCTGCAAATCTTTGCCAGGCCAATAGTACCCATTAGTTTGCCTTTACCACTCTTTTCTTCAATATTTCTACCGGCATATTATTCATTCTGCCAACCACTTTTTTGCCACGGTAAGTAATGACCCTCATCAATGTGGCATCAATAGGTACCACAACAGGTGATGTATATTTTGGATAGAAATGATCAGGGTAAGAATTGTCAAAACTATAATACATATCAAGCCCTTCCACTTCTGTGCTAAGGCTTACCGTTAGTTCACTTTTTTCATTCCTGCTTACCTTAAAATCCGGGTCATACATTCCGGGGGCATACTTTATTTCAGCATCATCAAAGCGTTTAAACTGGGTTTCTACTTTCCCGACAAAGCCGGTCCAGTTTTTCTTAGCTGATGGCGACCAGGCTATTTCGCTGATGGCAAATGCCCGTGGCCATACCATGTACTGTACCTGCCGGTAATTATATACCTGTTCAGTCCACAGGTTGCCCTGTATACCTTTTACTAATTTTTCATTGATGCCTTCTGAAACGGGCTCATACGAATAGGTCTTGTTGAGCCGCAGGGAAGCATATACTTTTGGTTCCATGATCTCGTCAGCCTGCATATAATCCAGGTACACAAAGGTGGTGGGGCTCATCACCACTTCATGCCCTTTGTTGGATGCTTCAATGCCGCCTTTGGTGCCACGCCAGCTCATGATGGCAGTGGTTGGCGATATTCCGCCTTCGAGTATTTCATCCCAGCCTATCATTTTTTTGCCTTTGCCGTTGATTATTTTCTCTACCCTTTTTTCAAAATACCCCTGCACATCGGTCATTGTTTTTAAATGCTCTTTTTCCATCAATGATTTTACAGCATCACTTTTCTCCCAGAAATTTTGAATGCATTCATCACCACCCACGTGGATATAGTCAAACGGAAAGAGTGGTGCAAGTTCTGTAAATACCTTGTCGAGGAAGGGATATACTTTTTCATTGGCAGGGCAAAGGGTATTATCCACCAGTCCGTAAAAATGACCGGTGGCCGGCCATTCAATAAATTTTTCACCGGAAATGACTTTGTATTTTTCTGCACCTGCTGTGCACGACAGTTCCGGATAAGAAACAATGGCTGCCATGCTGTGTCCGGGCACATCAATTTCAGGAAGCACATTTACAAAACGCTCCCTGGCATACTGAACCACTTCTTTGATATCCTCCTGTGTATAAAAACCACCGTAGGTGCGGGGCTCATCATCCTGTATGGCAGAAAAATCGCCGAAATGGCCGGTGCGGTTTACATTCCACGCACCCACTTCCGTTAGTTTTGGCAGGCTTTTAATTTCCACTCTCCAGCCTTCATCATCCGTTAGATGCCAATGGAAAAGATTTAATTTAAAACGTGCCATTTCATCTATAAATCTTTTTACTTCTGCAGTGGTAAAAAAATGGCGGCTTACATCCAGCATGAGGCCTCTCCAGCCAAAACGGGGATAATCTGTGATTTCCACACAGGGCACAGTCCATTTTATATTTGCCTGTACTTCTTTGTGTTCAATTTCTTTTGGCAGCAACTGCAGCAAGGTTTGTACCCCATAAAATAAGCCTGCCGGCTGGTTGGCTTTGATGATTATTTTAGCCGGTGTTACCGATAGTTTGTATCCTTCTTTACCAATAGTATTATCTGCAGTAGTATTTATCGACAGCTCAATATTTGCTGCGGTACTTCTTTCCCCAATATTGACTGCAAAGCCGGTTGCTGCAGTCAATTTCTTTTGAAGATAACTGGCTGCATACCTTGCTTCGGTAGTGTTGGCAGCACTGATGACAATATTTTTCATGAGCTGGCAGGTGCCCGGCCTCTGAGTGGATTGAACAGGCTCAGGAATAATTGAAACAGGCAGATTGGATTGACAGTACAGCATTGCTGTACTACAGCAAAAAATGATTAATAAAGATATTTTTTTCATAAAGTCATGTTTTAAAATACTGCTTAGCCTGCTGCATATTCATCCCTGCCTGCCGGTTTTTCGTTTACTTGTTACTTCAAACCGGGTTGCCTAAATTAAAATATTTTGAAACCAAATACAAGCTTATTTTTTTAAAAACGATCATTTGCCAAAGCAGCCATTGGTTTTAAAATGATATATTGCAAATTCTGCTTTGTGTAACATTTATCAAAATAAAGATCGTATGTCACTCTTATTAAACCGTTCAGTATTTGGAAACCCGGCTAACGAAGGCAAAATATTAAGCAGGGAAGATGCTCATCAATTATTTACGGATTGGGTAAAAAACGAACGCCTGCAACTCCACATGAAGCAGGTGGCTCATTTAATGAAATGCTGGGCAGCAGAAAAGGAAGGTTTGAATGAAGCCGGCCAATGGCGCTGGGAAATGGCGGGTCTCCTGCATGATGCGGACTGGGACCAGTGGCCTGAGCAACATTGTAAAAAGATTATTGAAGAACTGGAAGCCAGGAATATTGACCCGGAAGTGATTAGGGCCATTGCCAGCCATGGGCCAAATCATTTTGGGGTAGAACCGGTTACGAAAATGGATAAGATGCTGTTTGCATTTGACGAACTCAGCGGCCTTACCCATGCCTATAGTTTGATGCGGCCGGAAGGATACACCGGGATGGAACTGAAAGGAATTAAGAAACGGTTTAAAGAAAAAGGATTTGCCGCCAGTGTGAACAGGGAAGAAATTATGGATGCCATGAACAGGGCCGGGATGGAATTGGAGACGATCATGCAATTCATCATCGACAGGCTGGGTGATATAAAATAAAAGGGGAAAGGCAACTTTAAACCTTAAACCGCCTTTATCTCTGCAATCAGATCCTGCAATACTTTCTTGGCATCGCCAAACAGCATACTTGTTTTAGGCCGGAAGAAAAGATCATTTTCAATACCGGCATAGCCGGGCTTCATGCTTCGTTTGTTTACAATGGTGATCTTAGCCTGTTCAACTTCCAGGATCGGCATACCATAAATAGGAGAAGCAGGATCGCTTTTAGCGGCCGGGTTCACCACATCATTGGCACCCAGCACCAGCACTACATCAGCGGTTTTAAATTCATCATTGGCCTGTTCCATCTCCATCAGTTTATCATAGCTTACATCAGCTTCTGCCAGCAATACATTCATGTGGCCGGGCATACGGCCAGCTACCGGGTGAATGGCATATTTCACATCCACCCCCTTTTCTTCCAGTATTTTTTCCAGCTCGTGACATACATGTTGTGCCTGTGCTACCGCCAAACCATAGCCTGGAACGATCATTACTTTATTGGCATAAGACATCACCATTGCTGCATCACTCAGCGTAATTTCTTTGTAGCTGCCCTGTTGTATTGCGGCACTGCCGCTGGCTTTGGCGCCAGCACCAAATGAGCCCACCAGTACATTCAGTAATGAACGGTTCATTGCCTTGCACATCAGAATGGTGAGCAGGGTACCTGCTGCACCTACCAGTATCCCTCCGGTGAGCATTGCTTTATTATCGTATAAAAAACCACCACAGGCTGCCGCTACGCCGGTAAAGGAGTTTAACAGCGAAATCACTACCGGCATATCCGCCCCACCGATTGGCATCACAAATAAAACCCCATATATAAAAGCAAAAAAGCCAATCAGTATAAATGGAAGATAGATCGTGCCGATAGGCGAACGGTAAGCCCACACCGCAGCTACTATTACCAATACCAGTACAATCATGTTTACAATATGCTGCCCTTTAAAAGAAAAATCTTTTATCCTGCCATTTAGTTTGCCCCATGCAATGATGCTACCCGTATAAGAGATGGTACCAATGATGGCACCGGCAACAATGGTTATGTAATGGCCAACAGATGCCAGGCTGGCAAACGCTGTATCCGGTGCATCTTGGTGCGCCAGGTAGATATGATAAAATTCGGCCGCTGAAATCAACGCAGCACAAGCGCCACCCATACCATTAAACAAACTAACCATTTCCGGCATCGCTGTCATCTTCACTTTTTTTGCAGCCAGTGTGCCCACTACGGTACCTATAAGTAATCCGCCGAATATCCAGCCGTAATTGCCCAGCCCCACCTGTTGCCCGTTTCTTTCATACGTATACAAAAAAATGGTCCCGATAATAGCAATCGCCATACCTGCTGCGGCTACCAGGTTTCCCTTACGGGCAGTGGCTGGATTACTCAGCATCTTAAGTCCCAGGATAAAGGTTACCGAAGCGATGAGGTAACAAAGAGTCAAAACATTCAATTCCATTTTATCTTTTTTATTTCATGCCAATACGCAAAGGAGCAAACCGGCAAAGTACTTTATTGAGGCATTTTATTAATCAGAAGAAGTATCAATTTTCAGGCAGTTGCCTTTAACCTCCTTTAGGTTTTTAGGTTGTCTTTTTCTTCTTAAACATCTCCAGCATCCTGTCTGTTACTACAAATCCCCCAACTACATTTAGGGTTCCCAAAATCACGGCAACAAAACCAAGTATTACAGCGAGGTAATTATCTTTTTCTGCTTCTCCCATCACAATGATAGCCCCGATAATGACCACGCCATGTATCGCATTGGCCCCGCTCATCAGCGGCGTGTGCAGCACACTTGGAACTCTTCCGATCACTTCTATTCCAACAAAAACCATCAACACTATGATGTAAATGATCTGCTGATTTTCCTGTATCCATTCTAACATGTTGTAATGATTTTATTGAATTAATGCTTTCACCCTTTCATTGGTAATTTCACCTGCATGCACCACACAGGTCCCTTTCACCAGGTCATCATCAAAATTTAAATTGAGTTTCCCCCGTCCGACCGTGTCATCCGGGCGGGCTTCTTTATCAATGATGAGTTGTAAAAAATTGAGGATATTTTTTCCATACAATTTGCTGGCATCACTGGGCATGGTGGATGACAAAAATGAATTGCCCACGATACTTACCCCGTTGTGGGTGACTGTTACATTATTTTGAGTGAGTTCCGTATTGCCACCTGTAGCTGCTGCCATATCAATGATCACAGAGCCGTTCTTCATCGCTTCTATCATTTCTGTGGTGATGAGCACCGGGGCTTTCTTTCCCGGAATTTGTGCGGTGGTAATGATGATATCTGCTTTGGCAACACTTTCGGCGATTTTTGCTTTTTGCTTTTGCATAAATTCCGCTGATTGTTCCACTGCATAGCCGCCTGCGTTGCTTGCATCAGCAGCGCCTTCTACTTCAATAAATTTTGCACCCAGGCTCATCACTTCTTCTCTTACTGCAGGCCTGGTATCAAATACTTCCACCACTGCTCCCAGTCTTCTTGAGGTGGCAATGGCCTGAAGGCCGGCTACACCTGCACCCAGTATCAAAATCTTGGCAGGAGGTATCGTACCTGCTGCTGTCATAAACATGGGAAAATACTTTGGAAATAAATTAGCTGCTGCCAGTACGGCCTTGTACCCTCCAATATTTGCCTGGCTGCTAAGTACATCCATACTTTGCGCCCGGGTAGTACGTGGCAGCATATCCATACTGAAAACGCTCAAGCCTTTGCCTGCCCAGTCTTTCATCAGGGCTGCAGCAAAGAGTGGCTGATATACACCCAGCAAAATTTTTGACGAAGTGAATGATACCTGTTGAGGCTCGTTGATGGATAAAATAATATCCGCCGCCGCAGCCACTTCATCCCGGCTTACTATTTTTGCGCCTGCTGAAATGTATTTATCGTCGTTGGCAAAAGCGGCGGCGCCGGCATTTTGTTCAACAATAACGGCAACATTCCATTTTTGTAAAGTGGCAATGTGTTCAGGAAGTAAGGAGACTCTTGTTTCTGGAGAAGGTTCTTTTAAAACACCAATGATCATACTCATATTGAATTGCTTGCAAGATAATGAAAATTGCCCCTAACCTTTTAAAGGACTGGACAATTTTTTAAAATTTATTGGCATTTTTCCAGGTGCAGCATTTAAAACCGGATGGTGAAGTGTTGCTTCACTTTAAAATCGGGATTAATGAAAACAAGGCCGATGAAAAAAAGATCAATGGTGAGGGTTACGGCCGGATGCTGTTGAATTTCATTCCAGGCTGATTCCATTTCAGCACTCCAGTGAATGTCATCAAAAATTAAAATGCTGGAAGAAGTGGAATGGTTTAGCAGTTGGGAAAAATACTCCAGTGTAGGTTCTTTCCGGTGATTGCCATCAATAAAAGCCAAATCCACTTTACCCATTTGGTTGAGTAATGGCGGTAAAGTTTTTGCAAAGGCTCCTTGTGTAAGGCGAATATTTTTTATTGATAACCCATTAAAGTTTTTTTGTGCAATGGCCGCAATGGCAGTGGAGCCTTCGCAGGTAAATACTTTACCTGCTTCATTTCCTTTGGCTAAATAAGCAGTGGTAATACCCAGGGATGTGCCTAATTCAAGCATTGTTGCAGGCTTATAGTGCTTAACGATTCTGAATAATAGTTGTGCAAACTTCTTTGGCTTCAGGGAAGAGGCTGCAATATTTTTTACCACTCTTTTATTTGACTTCAGCAGGGAGGAACCTGCACCAAAATCTTCCACTTCAATCACTTCATTATTTTGCAGCAACAGGGTTCTTTGTTTTTCAATGGAAGCATAACAATCATATTGCTGTCTATCCTTCAATACCGTATTGATAAATTCAAATACAAAAGGCGAATGCACACCATGCCCTTTTCCATTGCCGGCAGTAAGATAATAGTGGAAGTATTTTTTTATGATTTGAAATGTTGAAAACAAGGTAATAAGGAATAAGAAATGAAAAATACTGGAATAAGAAATGGTTACAGGCTTCAATTATTTTTTCTTCCAGACCTGGAAGGAATAATCATATTGATGCTTTTCATCTTTATTAAAATTGTCTTCCGACACCAACTCCCATTCTCCTGCATTGATCGCAGGGAAAAAAGTATCCCCTTCAATTGCTGCATGTACCCTGGTGATATACATTTTATCCGCAATGCCCATAGCTGATTTATAAATCTCCCCGCCACCAATTACAAAAGCTTCTTTGCAATTGGAACCGGCAGCCTTTTTCAAAGCACCCTGCAGATCCGCTGCAGTTATTACTCCCGCTGCGTTCCAGCCGGCCTGCCTTGTGATTACAATATTGACCCTGCCGGGCAAAGGCTTATTGACGGACTCAAAAGTTTTTCTTCCCATGATGACCACCATGCCCCATGTGGTATTCTTAAAAAACTTCAGGTCATTCGGTAAATGCCAGAGCAACTGGTTGTTTTTACCGATTGCGTTGTTTTCTGATGCGGCCACTATGAGTGAAATAATCATTTTTGAGTAATAAATAAAAAATGAAAAATTAGAAAGTATGGACCTTCCCGATTCACGCTTCCCCTTTTTGAATAAGTAATAAGAAATGAAAAATAAGGAATAAGAAAGTCATGGCCTTACGGATTCATGTTTCTTTTCACTAAATAATTCATACTTTTTGATTGTTCTTTTTTGCTGTTTCTACACTTTTTAAAAATATTGCCTCAATTCATTACACTCTTGTAATGCTATCGGCACTATATCATTTTTTAACACTGGTTTTTCAATAATAATCCTCAGATTAACTCTTGACTCCCTGATCTCTTTTAGCACCAATTTTATTTTATGAATAAAATCCGCAGGGGATTCTGCGGCCTGTGCTTCTCCCTAAATTAAAGCCGGAGCTGTTCCACTTTTAGATAGTTGATGTTCTAAATTTTGTCCTGCTTTTATAGCGGGTAAAAGATCCCAAATAGATAAACACATGCAGGCAAATTTTATAAGCCTGTCTTCAAGGTCAAACTTTTTTTCCATTGCGCCATTATACATTAAATTTTTGAGATATTATTAGCCGGGATGTCCTGAATTCTACTTGTGCATCGCTACTTCCTCATTCCTTATTTTCTATACTTAAACTGCCACAGGAGCTTTTATCGCCGGATGACACAGGTAATTGATCAATTCAAAATCTTCGAACTTAAAATCAAAAATATCTTTCACTGCAGGATTGATTGTCATTTGTGGTAAAGAGAACAGGGCACGTGTTAATTGCAACCGGGCCTGTTCAAAATGGTTGCTGTACAAATGAGTGTCCCCTCCGGTCCAAATAAAATCTCCCGGGTCCATATCAACAGCCTGTGCAATCATCATTGTCAGCAAAGCATAGGATGCAATATTAAACGGCACACCCAGGAATACATCCGCACTTCGCTGGTACAACTGGCAACTCAACTTTCTTCTTCCATTGGCAGTGGGGACGGTGTAAAACTGAAACAAACAATGACAGGGCATCAACTTCATTTTGGGCAGGTCCGACACATTCCATGCACTGATGATCATACGGCGGCTGTCGGGATTGGTTCTTAATTGATGGATCACTTCCTTTACCTGGTCAATCTCCACGCCATCTCCCCCTTGCCAGCTGCGCCATTGCTTGCCATACACCGGGCCAAGGTCGCCGTTCTCATCAGCCCATTCATCCCATATTTTAACATGGTGTTCTTTCAAATACCCAATATTGGTATCGCCATTTAAAAACCAAAGCAGTTCATAGATGATACTCTTCAAATGGCATTTTTTTGTCGTTACCAGGGGAAAGCCTTCATTCAGATCAAACCGCATCTGGTAACCAAATACACTTCTTGTGCCGGTGCCGGTGCGGTCGCTTTTATCAGTGCCCTTGTCTAAAATATGTTGTAATAAATTCAGGTATTGCTGCATGGCTGCAAAATAAGCGAAAACTAAAAAGGGCTAAGTGAAAAGTTATTAAGATAGGAATGTGAAACCAAAGTCCGAACTTTAATATTCTTAAAATTTTTTCTCAATGAAATACAGTAATTATCAGGTAAAGTTGTTTTTTGCAACAGTCGTTTTATTTTCCTGCAAACAAAAAGAAGATTACGATACCATTATCCGCAATGGAATGATCTACGATGGGAATGGTGGTATTCCTTACAAAGCAGACATTGGCATCAATGCAGATACCGTTGCTTTTATCGGCAACCTTTCGGCTGCTACCGGCAAAAATGAAACTGATGCAAAAGGGATGGCCGTGGCACCAGGCTTTATCAATATGTTAAGCTGGGCCAATGAAAGCCTGATTGAAGATGGCAGGTCACAAAGTGATATACGGCAGGGCGTAACACTGGAAGTAATGGGAGAGGGCGAAAGCATGGGCCCATTGAATGCAGTTATGAAAAATAGTGCACAGAAAACTCAGGGCGATATTAAATACAAGGTGGAATGGAACAGCCTGGGAGAATACCTGCAATTTTTAGAGAAGAAAGGGGTGAGTTGCAATGTGGCTTCTTTTGTGGGTGCCACCACTATCAGGGAATATGTACTGGGAGAAGATAACAGGGCGCCAACAACAGCAGAATTGGATTCCATGAGGGCACTGGTGCGCCAGGCAATGGAAGAAGGTGCATTGGGTGTTGGCTCTTCATTGATTTACCCGCCCGCTTTTTTTGCCAAAACAGATGAACTGGTTGCTCTTTGCAAAGAAGCCGCTAAATATGGCGGCGGGTACATATCGCATATGCGTAGCGAAGGCAACAAATTATATGAAGGTGTGGAAGAGCTCATCAATATTGCAAAACAGGCAAAAATTCATGGTGAAATATATCATTTGAAAGCAGCTGGGAAAGACAATTGGGTAAAGATGGACAGCGTGATCAAACGAATTGAAAGGGCAAGAAAAGAAGGCATAGATGTGGCTGCGAATATCTATACTTATATCGCTGGTGGTACCGGGCTTACGGCCAGCATGCCGCCTTCCTTACAGGATGGTGGCTTTGGGAAATTAAGAGAGCGCTTGCAGGATCCTGCCATCCGCCTGCAGACTGTTAAAGACATGAAAAGCAATCCTGCTGACTGGGAAAATTTATATTATGCTGCAGGCAGCCCTGAAAAACTTATTTTAGTGGGTTTTACTAAAGACAGCCTGAAGAAATTTACTGGAAAAACACTGGCAGACATTGCAACCATAAGAAGTAAAAGCCCGGAAGAAACAGCCATTGACCTGATTGTACAGGATAGTTCAAGGATCGGGTGTATTTACTTTTTGATGGATGAAGAAAATATCAGGAAGGAGCTGGCCCAACCCTGGGTGAGTTTTGGAAGTGATGAAGGCTCTTATACTAACTCGGGCGTGTTTTTAAGATCCAATGCACACCCAAGAGCCTATGGAAATTTTGCAAGGGTGATCGGGAAATATGTAAGGGATGAAAAACTGATACCACTGGAAGAAGCGGTAAGAAAACTTACTAAACTTTCTGCTGAAAAACTGCACCTCCAAAAGCGTGGGGAATTGAAAGTGGGCAATGATGCAGATATCATTATTTTCGACCCGGCCAAAGTACAGGACAATGCTACCTTTGAAAAACCACACCAATATTCTGCCGGAATGATAGATGTTTTTGTAAATGGTGTGCAGGTATTAAAGGATGGTGAGCATACTGGGGCAATGCCGGGCAGGTTTGTGAAGGGGCCCGGTTATATTAATAAGAACTGAGAAATCTACAATAAGGAAAAAGAGCGTATGGAAATAACGATCCGCAAAGCTGCAGCAGCAGATTGTCCCCGGATGATGGAGCTGATTAAAGAACTGGCGGAATATGAAAAGGCGCCAGGTGAAGTAACGGTATCAATTGATCATTTTATTGAAACCGGCTTTGGCCCCAACCCGGTATGGTGGGCCTGGCTGGCAGAGGCAGATGGTGTGGTGCAGGGCTTTGCATTGTATTATATCCGTTACTCCACCTGGAAAGGCCAGCGGATGTACCTGGAAGATATCCTGGTGACAGATAAAATGAGAGGGCTTGGATTGGGAAAATTGCTGCTGGATAAACTGGTTGAAGTGGCAATAGAAAAAAAATACAGTGGCATAGTATGGCAGGTACTCGCCTGGAATGAACCCGCCATTAATTTTTATAAAAAAATGGAGGGAGTAAAATTTGATGGGGAATGGGTTAATTGCAGTTTGGAATTAAGGTAAAAATATTTTTTCCTTCAGGCAGCAAATGATATTTTCACCGTATCAAAGTAAATGTAACTCCGGGTATTTAATCATTAAAACTGAATTCCAATGTTTTCAATCCTTTCTAAAAAAAATATTACTGCTTTATTGGTGTCATGCATTGCGTTGCTGTCCATTTTAGTTGTCTCCTGCCAAAAAGAATTTAGCGGAGATGGTTTCATTATCACGGAAACCCCTCCTGATCTTACAACAAAGATTGCTTCGGCTGTTGCTGGTTTTGTAACCGATGAAAATGATATGGCAGTAAATGGCGCAATTGTGCAGGTAGGCAGCACCAGCACCACCACTAATAAGTATGGTTATTTTGAAGTGAGCAATGTACAGGTAATTAAAAATGCAGCATTGGTAACGGTGGCCCAGCCGGGCTATTTCAAAGGCATTAAAACATATATCGCAACTGAAAACAAAAGCGCATTTTTCAGGATAAAATTAATTCCCAAAACGAATAGCGGAAATATCGATGCAGCTACTGGTGGCACTGTGACGTTGCCGGATGGTTTAGCCGTAAACCTGCCCGCCGGTTCGGTTGTGGTGGAAGCCTCTGGTGCAGCTTATACCGGACAGGTAAACGTAGCCTCCCACTGGCTAAACCCCACAGCTACCGATATAGACAGGACCATGCCGGGTGATTTGAGAGGGCTTGACAGTTTGGGCTTTATAAAATTACTTACCACTTATGGTATGACTGCAGTTGAGTTAACCGGTACCACCGGAGAATTGCTTCAAATTGCCACCGGCAAAAAAGCAACGCTTAGTTTTCCAATACCGGCATCTATGGTTTCTGCTGCACCCTCCACAATTCCCTTATGGTATTTTGATGAAACAATGGGGTTATGGAAGCAGCAGGGCAATGCGGTAAAATCAGGCAACAGTTATTCAGGAGAAGTAAGCCATTTTTCTTATTGGAATTGCGATATCCCCCTTACCAATTCAGTGCTTTTTAATTGTACGGTAGTAGATGCAAATAATAACCCGGTGCCTGGAGTAAGTGTGTCCTTTACATATGCCAATGGCGTTTATACCGGCGTTCACGCATACACAGATTCCAGTGGCTATGTCAGTGGCCCTATCCCGGCCAATGCCAACCTGATATTGGAAGTGCATGGCAATTACAATACCTGCCCTGGCGCCATCTATTCGCAAAACCTTACTACTACTACAGTAAATGTTGCCCTGGGTAATATTGTGCTGCCAAACAGCAGTACCGCAATGGTAACGGGCACTGTTGTCAATTGCAGTAACGCCGCTGTTACGCATGGTTATGTGATTATGTTTAAAGATGGTGTCAATTCCCATTACCCGGTCAGCAGTACCGGTACATTCAGTTTTGCTGCTACACTTTGTGGTGGCAATACTACGGTTACCCTGGTAGCAGAAGACCTGGATGCACTGCAGGGAGGTAGCCCAATTACGGCCACTTTAACCAGTGGGGCAAATGCTATTCCAACACCTTTAAGTGCCTGCGGTACCACCATTGAGCAGTTCATCAATTATTCTGTCAATGGCACATCTTATTCGCTCACTGCCCCCGCTGATAACCTGGTACAGGAATTAAACTTACAAGCTACTCCACCGGTTATTTATGTTAGTGGATATTCAGGCAACGGAGGCTCTGTAACCAATTCTGCCAATATCCAATTTACCCAAACCGGGATAGCCGCTGGCAGCACCCAAAGCTTAATAAGTTTTAGTTCGAGGCAAATAAGTGATTCCTCTACTTTAACTGTTGCTGCCAGCGTAAATATTACCGAATATGGTGCTGTTGGCCAGTTCATTGCCGGCAATTTCACTACTACGGTAACCGGTGCACCACCAGCCAATACACCATATGCCGTAACCTGTAATTTCAGAGTAAGGCGGATTTTATAACAGCGTTTATTATGAATATTAATGCTTCCTTTAAAAGAGGAGGCATTTTTTATTTTACGACCATCACTTCACTTATTTTTGCAAAAATTAATATTCATCTTCAAAAATAATTTTCCGATGGCAGAAAAGATCAGCATGGGCGGCGATGGCAAATTAATTGTTCCCAACAATCCCACCATCCCGTTTATTGAAGGCGATGGCATTGGCCCTGATATCTGGAAAGCCAGCGTGCGGGTATTTGATGCTGCTGTTGAAAAAGCATACAAAGGCGAAAGGAAAATTGAATGGAAAGAAGTGCTTGCCGGTGAAAAAGCATTCAATGCTACCGGAAGCTGGATGCCGGATGCAACAATGGATGCGTTTAAAGAATACCTGCTCTCCATCAAGGGCCCGCTGACCACACCGGTTGGTGGCGGTATCAGGAGCCTTAATGTGGCCCTGAGGCAGGAGCTTGATCTGTATGTTTGCCTGCGCCCGGTAAAATATTTTGAAGGGGTACCTTCTCCCATGTGGCAACCCGAGAAAGTAAGTATGACCATTTTCAGGGAAAACACAGAAGACATTTATGCAGGCATAGAATTTATGACCGGCACTCCCGAAGCAAAAAAATTATTGAATTTTTTGGTCAATGAATTAGGGGTAAAGGCTTTTCGTTTTCCCGAAACTACCTCACTGGGTGTAAAGCCGGTAAGTAAAGATGGCAGCGAAAGATTGATCCGTTCTGCCATTGAATTTGCCATAGAACATAAACTGCCTTCTGTAACCCTGGTGCACAAAGGCAATATCATGAAATATACCGAAGGGGCTTTTAAAAACTGGGGCTACGAACTGGCAGAAAGGGAATTTAGCGGCTTTGTATATACCTGGCAGCAATGGGAACGTACCAAAAAAGAAAGCGGTGAAGCGGTAGCTAATGAAGAGATGAAGATCAGCGCTGTCGGTGGAAAAGTAATTATTAAGGATGCTGTTGCAGATAACTTTTTGCAACAGGCATTGCTGGCACCACAGGATTATTCGGTGATAGCCACCCTCAACTTAAATGGCGATTACATCAGTGATGCGCTGGCAGCACAGGTGGGCGGCATTGGTATAGCACCTGGCGCAAATATCAATTACCTCACCGGTCATGCAGTGTTTGAAGCCACCCATGGTACTGCACCAAGATTTGCCAATACCAATACGATGAACCCATCATCTGTTATATTAAGCGGGGTGATGATGCTGGAATACATGGGGTGGAGAGATGCTGCAGAACTCATTACCAATGCAGTTGGTAAAACGATCCGCAATAAAACGGTAACCATTGACTTTTATAATTTGATGAAAGAAGGCACGCTGATGAAAACAAGTGAGTTTGCTGATGAGATTATTAAGAACCTGTAGTGCAGCAGAATAACCCGCTGTATAAACACAATGGTTAACTCAGTTGGTTTTGATCATTTTATCAATCTGCAGACAGGATTCTTATTGCTTAATTATCTATAGCATTTAATGTATCTATATCTTTCGGTCAATATCCACGGCTGAATAATTCCTTCAGGTTTCAGATGGTACCTTCCTGTTAATACAATAGTCCTTACCTATTTTGCCTATCCCGGGCAGTTGATAATTTTTTAAAAAATATTTCAGCGTTTAAACTTTTTCAATTTTTATTTAGCATGATCTGCTATTTATATATTAAGCAATTGATTTCTTTAACAGGTTTTGAAGATAAAATTTCCGGCAGCGTTTCCGGTAAGGTTGCCAGCCAAAAAAAGCGCTGAAGCCTTGGATCAATATCACGATTATTAAATTATTTCTAAAAATTGAAGTAAATATTAATATTCATTGATTGTCTTTAGGAATAAGATCTTTCCTTTTTTGCATACTATTGCGATCTTGTTCATTAAACGCAAAAAACGAAACCAACATAACAAACGCCGATATTCTTTTACCTGTATTGGCATTTACTTTATAATTACCTGGAGATAATACCACCATAAAATACAATATTACCGCCTTTCAAAAAATCAATAAATAAATGAGAAAGCTGATCCTGCTTGGACTATTTTTTACAATGAATGGTCTTTATGCACACGATATAGATTACAGTAAAATCATTCTTAAACACTGGACAATTATCACCCAAAATAAAACAGTGGAAGGGTCACTGTTCATGTTTAAAAACGGCGAGGTTTATATTGAAGATTCCCGAAACAATATCATTCATTATCCTCTTACCTCATTTACAAAAAACGACCAGGACTATGTGGTAAAAAAATATGAAGCAGTTGCGGGGTTGAATGACCAGGTTGAGCAGTCAATCAATAGACAAGAACATACCGGAGTGCAATTCACTACCAGATTTTGGATCATTGCCTTCCTCTTGCTGGTTTTGGGTTGCTATATATTTCTGCTATCACAAAAAAACAGGCGAAAATATTTAAGCCCAATATTTTTTATGGGAACACTAACGGTGCTGTATGGTTTTACTGATAAGGAAAGGAGAGCGCTATTGCTTACCACTACAGACCCCGCTTTTGTAGACTCCGCTTTTGTTCCTTTTAAACCTAAAGTATATACCCATTGGGACAATACTTATTTTTATGTAGAATCAAAAGGCATACCCGATCACCAGATGATGGTGGGCATTACGGCGTGGCAACAACAGGTGCCCATTCCGCAATGTTATACCACGGCCAACAACAACAATGCATGGAGTATCCCGTTAAATCCTGTGATAGCTGCCACACCCGTTCCGGTAAACCAGCAACATTTTTTAAGAGGTGCCATTGCTATTGCAGTAAACGGAGTAGCCATTTTTAACCCTTATACCAATACAGGAGTTGATGCTTTTTTAGATGGCCAATTAGATAATTGGGGCGGACATTGCGGCCGTGCCGATGATTATCATTACCATATTGCGCCGCTTCATTTATACGGCCAAACAGCAGCAACGCAACCTATTGCATTTGCACTGGATGGCTTTGCTGTTTATGGCAACATAGAACCGGATGGTTCCTTAATGACTGCCCTGGATGCCAATCACGGGCACTATGAACTTAACGGCAGGTATCATTATCATGGCACCCCATCTGCTCCTTATATGATTGGAAATATGGTGGGCAAGGTAATAGAAGATGCTACCTTACAAATTATTCCCCAGGCGGCCGCTAAACCTGTGAGGCCTTCATTAACACCATTAAGCGGCGCAACTATTATTGACTGCCAACCGAACAATACCAATAACGGGTATAATCTAACTTACACAAAGGCAGGCCAAAACTACCAGGTCAATTATAATTGGCTCGACTCAACAAGCCTGCTCAGTAAATACACATTTAGCTTTATTAATCCTGGCAGTACTACCGTTTCTGTGTATGCAGGGTTTTCACAATCGGCATGTTCAGTGCCAACAGGCCCAACGCAAAGCGGCGAATCAAAAACAATGTTGCGCCTGCCCGATACCGGTGAAAATACAGGCTACACTTCTACCTTTGGAGAAGATGCAGATTATGCAATCAATACACCTTTTTTTATTAATAATGGCAACGGTACGGTAACCGATACGATAACCGGGTTAATGTGGCAAAAAGCAGATGGCGGTGAAATGACCATTGAAAATGCCCGGATTTATTGTGATACCCTTACACTGGGAGGCTATACCAACTGGAGGTTGCCCGATGCCCATGAAGGATTTAGCATTTTGAATCAGCAATATGCCAATCCGGCCCTGGATGTAAATTACTTCACCACTTCAAATGCCCAATACTGGTGGACAAGCAATATTCAATCAGGTGACAGCACTAAAATATGGGCCACCAATGCTGGAGGTGGAATTGGCAACAAACCCAAAAGTGAAACCATCAGTGCCGGGGGCAACTTCAGGTATCATGTAAGAGCCGTTAGAGATATGAATACGCCTGCTACTGTGAGCAATCATTTTACTGATAACAATGATGGGACAATAACAGACAATTTTACCAATTTGATCTGGAAAAAAGTGCCCAATGCGGATACCCTTACCTGGGAAAATGCATTCTTGTATGCAGATACACTTTCATTTGCAGGCATCAGTGAATGGAGGATACCCAACATCAAAGAGCTGCAATCTATCAACAACGAAAAACTAAGTAATCCCTCCATTGATACCACTTTCTTTAAAGTTGTAAACAACAAAAAATACTGGTCTTCCACCACATTGCCGAACCAGGTTGCAGAGGCCTGGTATTTAAACAGCAGGTTTGGAATAACAACCTATGATTTAAAAACAGCCAGGGATTATGTGATATGTGTAAGCAATGGAATTAAATATATTTTTAACGGAAACGGCAATTGGGATGTACCTTCCAACTGGCTTAGTGGTAAGGTTCCTCCATCCATTTTACCAGCCGGGTACTCAATCATTATCAATCCTGCAGCTGGCGGGCAATGTTTACTGAATATTACCCAGCATATTTCCAGGGGTGCAGGCATCCAGGTTTATCCGGGAAAAAATTTATTGGTGCCTGGTGCTTTAATCTTGCAATAAACCTTTCAAACCTCAACGGGTATTGTTTGTTGTGGGTATAAAAAAATGACTTTTTTTGAAACAGCTATACGGTATCTTCAGCTTGGATTTACCCATGTCATTCCATTGGGTTTTGACCATATTCTTTTTATTCTGTGCATCTTCTTCCTGAACTCCAGTGTGAGGTCGGTTATTGTTCAGTGTTCTGTTTTTACCATTGCCCACAGCATTTCTTTGGGATTATCCGCAGCAGATTTTATAATGGCTGATCCGAAAATTATTGAGCCGTTAATTGCCTTAT
This sequence comes from Chitinophagaceae bacterium, assembly GCA_043787935.1. GTDB lineage: Bacteria > Bacteroidota > Bacteroidia > Chitinophagales > Chitinophagaceae > Ferruginibacter. Next base: position 22,978 of record JAYVUL010000229.1, read on the forward strand.
CCATTCTGGTCACCGCCATCGAAAACATTGTTCATGATACCGTAAACAAATGGCGGCTGCTCATCATTTTTATTTTTGGCCTTGTTCATGGAATGGGCTTTGCAAGCGCCTTAAAAGAAATAGGATTAGCGCAGGATCATTTTTTAGCATCGCTTTTGTTTTTCAATATTGGTGTTGAACTGGGGCAAATCCTAACCGTGCTGGCCGCTTATTTTTTAATCAGCAGGTGGTTCAGGAAAAAAGTATGGTACAAAGAAAGGATTGTTTACCCCATTTCCTGTGCCATAGGATGTGTTGCATTATATTGGACAATTGAAAGAATTGTTTCTTAATAAAATGAATTTTTTTAGCTGAAATAGTCACTTTTTTCAAGATCCCGTAAAGAGATTAATGGATAGGCCCGGAGTTTAATTGTTGAAAAATGGAAAATCAGTTGAAGTGTGCGACGCAACAAACGCCAAATAGAATTACTTTTGCTGACTTCAAAAACAAAATAGACTATGGCTAAAATTAAAGTTGCCAATCCGGTGGTGGAACTGGATGGGGACGAGATGACAAGGATCATCTGGAAATTTATTAAAGACAAATTAATACTTCCCTATCTGGATGTGCCCATTCAATATTATGATTTGGGAATGGAATACCGGGACGAAACCAACGACCAGGTAACCATTGATGCAGCCAATGCCATTAAAGCTTGCGGGGTAGGTATCAAGTGCGCTACCATCACACCTGATGAAGCCAGGGTTACAGAATTCAAATTGAAACAAATGTGGAAGAGCCCCAACGGCACTATCCGTAATATTTTAGACGGCACCGTTTTCCGGGAGCCAATTGTAATGCAGAATGTACCAAGATTAGTTACTAACTGGACAGCACCGATCATAGTTGGGCGTCATGCTTTTGGTGACCAGTACAGGGCAACGGATACCGTTATCAAGGGCAAAGGAAAACTCACCATGACCTTTGCCCCGGAAGGCGGTGGCGAACCACAAATATTTGAAGTGTACAATTACAAAGGCGATGGTGTTGCCATGTGTATGTACAATACAGATGAAAGTATTTATGGTTTTGCAAGAAGCTGTTTCAATATGGCATTGACCAAAAAATGGCCCTTGTATCTCTCCACAAAAAATACCATTCTTAAAAAATACGATGGCCGCTTTAAAGACATTTTTGAGGAAGTGTACCAGGGTGAATTTAAAATGTTGTATGAAGCTGCCGGCATTACTTACGAACACCGCCTGATTGATGACATGGTGGCGAGTGCCTTAAAATGGAATGGCAATTTTGTTTGGGCCTGTAAAAATTATGATGGTGATGTACAAAGTGATACCGTGGCGCAAGGCTTTGGCAGCTTAGGTTTGATGACTTCCGTTTTGATTACTCCTGATGGAAAGATCATGGAAGCAGAAGCAGCACATGGCACAGTAACCCGTCATTACAGGGACCACCAAAAAGGGAAACCAACTTCAACCAATCCCATCGCTTCCATTTTTGCATGGACAAGAGGCCTGGCTTTCAGGGGTAAGCTGGATAACAATCAGCCATTAATTGATTTTTGCCTTGCACTGGAAGCAGTGTGCATTGAAACGGTGGAAAGTGGCAAAATGACTAAAGACCTTGCTGTTTGTATCCATGGCAATAAAGTAAATCATGGGGAACATTATTTGTATACAGAGGAATTTTTAGATGCTATTGATGAAAATTTAAAGAAGAAGATGGGATTATGATGACCTCTTAAAGAATAAAAAAACGTCTCCTTTTGAAGACGTTTTTTTATTTTCATAAATACCTGACTTTTTTATTCCTTATTTTAATAACAATATCAGTAATAAAATAATGACAATAACAGCACCGATAGAAAGGTAAATACCGTTATTATTGCCTTTTTCCTGCGCTTCTGCCTTCAACCCTTTTAGCTCATTTCTCAATGCTTTTTTTTCGGCTGATGAAAGGTTCGTTTTATCCAAGCTTTGTATTTCATACACCCGCTGAACAATTTTTGCTACCGCAATGGCATCAGAAGTACTATCTGCCGGTATGGTTGAAATAATAGAATTTACATGCATGGCATTGGAAGTGGCTGGTAATGCAAACGCAATAAAAAGAAAAAGAATAGCTGCTTTTAACAAATTAGTGACTTTCATGATAGTGTTAATTTAAAGTTTAAGAGGAATTTATTTTTTGTTTAGTAAAGTTGAAACCTCACGGGTAATGTAAATCGTGTTTTCACATTCTTTCCTTTGATTTTCCCGGGCGTCCATTTGGGCATCTTATTAAATACCCTTAATGCTTCCTGTTCCAAACCATATCCTACTTTTTCGCTGGTCACCTTAGGTAAATAAATCTTGCCATTTTCATCCACAGCAAAATTAATACTCACCAATCCTTCTACTCCGTTATCGCTTGCATCAGCCGGGTATTGAATATTATTTTCGAAAAACTTTTCCAGTCCTTTTTGTCCACCCGGGAATCCGGGCGATACTTCTGTAGTAGTATAAAATCCTTCTTTATCAGGAGTCATGTCGCCTTTGCCTGCAGGAGTTATGGTAATAATACTTACTTTTCCTTTTTTACCTTTTTTAGATGGATCGGGTTTAGCCATAGTCATTTTAGATCCGGATGAACTGTCTGTTGCAACTCCTTCCATTTTTACGGAATTGGTATCTGTTGCAGCCATTGCATTAGTATTGTCTTTAGCCATCATGGAGGAATCCGTTCCAGCCCCTGTATTATCACCGGGATTGTTTTTTGTGTTACAACTCATCATGCCTGCTGTAATCAGCAAGCCCCAAAAAATTACATACTTCTTCATAAAATTATTTAGTATTTATAAAGAATAACATTTCAAATTGCATGCCTGCATAAAATAAGTAAGATTTGAAGCCATTCAGGGGGAAATGAAAGACTAAAAGCAATTTCTATTGCTCATGTTGGGGAATTAATTCAACAAAAGTTCTATGGTTGAAATAAAATGTTTTGCAGAAAATCGCAGTAAAAAAATTAATGTGGCAGTTTATCTCTCAGCTTTCCGTATACCCAGGTACCGGCAACAGCCGATAACAAAGTAACTGCAATCACTGTTGCCCCAGTACCAACCTGTGCATACAAAGGTCCGGGGCAGGCTCCGGTGATGGCCCAGCCAAAACCAAACAGCAAGCCGCCATACACCTGTCCTTTGTTAAATGTCTTTGAATGAAACTCAATGTGCTCCCCGTAGATTGTTTTGATATTAAATTTTTTAATGAGCCACACAGACAACATGCCTACCGCTACAGCACTGCCTATCACTCCAAACATATGAAATGATTGTAAGCGGAACATCTCCTGTATCCGGAACCAACTGATCACTTCCGCTTTTACCAGCAATATGCCAAAAGCGGCACCAACAATAAGATATTTTACCTGGTGGTACCATTTATGCTCCAGCCTGCTCTCGTTTACACAAATGGTATCTAAAGAACGGACTTCAAAATCTGTATTGGTTTCTATTTGCTGCATAATTATTTATTGCGAAAGAATGAGTGGTAAAATAAAATTTGCCATGATAAAACCACCAACCATAAAACAACAGGTAGCAACTAATGATGGCCATTGCAAAGTAGACAGCCCCATGATCGCATGGCCGCTGGTGCAGCCGCCTGCATACCGGGTACCAAATCCTACCAAAAATCCGCCTGCCACCATCATAACAAAACCTTTCAGGGAAAATAAATTTTGCCAGTTGAATATTTGTTTTGGTACAAGCCCGCTGTAATCGGTGATGCCGTATTGAGAAAGTTCCGCAGCCAGTCTTGGATTCACCTGCACCGGCCCGGGGTTGGCGAAGTACTGCATGGCAAGCATCCCGCCAATTAAAACACCGGCAACAAAAAATAAATTCCATACTTCTTTTTTCCAGTCGTATTGAAAAAAAGGAATCCTGGCGGGAATGCAGGCTGCACAAATATGCCTCAATGAAGAACTGATGCCGAAGGATTTGTTACCCAGTATCAGCAATAGCGGAACCATTAAACCAATGAGTGGGCCGGCAATATACCACGGCCAGGGTTGTTTTAAAATCTCAGGCATGTACTACAATGTTTCCTTTTATTAATAAATTGAATGAATAACCTTACCCTTCCAAAGAGGGCAACAATTTTATCTCATTTCTGTATAAGATGATCTTCTTACTGTTTTCAAGTTGCTTCAATAATCTCGATATTACCACCCTGCTGGTGGCTAATTCATCTGCAATCAAATTATGCGATGCTTTAATAACGCTGGACCCTGTGATGCGTTGTTTCTCCTTCAGGTAATCAACGAGCCTTTCATCCAATTTGTGAAACGCAATGCTCTCAATGGATTTCAATAGTTCTATAAAGCGTTCATTAAAGCTGCGCATGATGTAGTTTTTCCAGGTGGGATATTTGCACAACCATTCGTCTAATTTCTCATGCGGTATGGCCATTAATTCCACATCATCCTCTGCAATTGCTTTCACTTCACTTTTCTTTGCTTCTATACAGCAACTGTAGGCCATGGAGCAACTTTCGCTGCTGGATAAATAATACAATAATATTTCATTCCCTTCCTCATCTAACCTGTACACCTTCACTGTTCCATTTAATACAATCGGCATCATACGGATGTATTTCCCGTAATCCATTATCAGATCTCCTTCTTTAAAATATTGAAGCGTTCCAAACTGCTCCATTTCTTTCAGCAACGCTGGTTCAAATACATTTTTTAAGTTGTCTAATGTCGTCATGCCTGTAAAAAGGAATAAGTTTTAAAAATGCCAATTGCAACAAATTCATTTTATTAAAGATAAACTTATTACTGTTTTCACCATTTACTTATGTTTGCTTCATTGAAAGGGATGTTGCTGCAATGGGCAACTGTAAATATTATCCTTACAGGAATTGCTGTATTTACGAAGTGCAATTTTTTAAATAAATGTATGAGGGTTTGTAACAGAATTATTGATAACGATGAAATTAAACTACAAACCTGTTTACACTATCCCAGCCTCCGCCATTGATCACATTGGTAAATCCATGCTGTTGCAAAATAGATTTAGCCTGCCCGCTCCTGGCTCCGCTGCGGCAAAATACAATGATATATTTTTTTTTTAAATTTTTCTAATTGCGAAGCCAATTTGTCTAAAGGGATATTAACTGAGCCTTTTACATGCCCATCAGCAAATTCACCTGGTGTTCTTACATCCACTAAAAACGCCCCTTCTTTAATGATGGCTTTCAAATCGCCGGTAGAGGAGCCACCGAACAACATTTTTAAAATATTCATTGTTTTTATTTTTTATTTATACGGTAAATTTTTTTATAACGCCTGCCAATGTTGCTTTTGGCACTACACCGCTCTGCCGCCACAATGGTTTTCCATTCTTAAACAGAATCATTGTGGGCACCCCCTGCACCTGGTAATCCTGCGCTGCCTTTGGATTTTTATCAACATCTACTTTTATGATCGTGGCTGCATCGCCAATTTCATGTTTTACCTCTTTGAGTATCGGGGCCATCATTTTACAGGGGCCGCACCACACTGCAAAAAAATCCACCAGTACCGGTTTATCTGATTGTATGATTTCATTAAAAGTCATGATTATTATTGTTGCTCTTCCTTTGCAGAAGATTATTTTTTATTGTTATTATTAAACATTCCCGGCAATATAGCGCCCATGGTGGCTCCGTAAACTGCACTGTTAAATGGTTTGGAGGTGATCATGCAGGTTCCGGATACACAACCAACCTGTTGCCAGTAAAAAAAGCCGGCAATGGCTCCAATGACGGCACCTGAAATATATAGTTTATTATTTTTAAACCACTTCTTCATAAGTAATGTCATTTGTTGTTTCTGGATTTTCTTTAACCGGGACGGCACATCCGCCAACGCCGCAGCAGCCTGGATTGAATATGGGCATGGCAGTAAATACAGCACCCAAAAAGCCCATCGTCCAGTCTTTGAAAATTACAGACTGTACTAATATGGCTATACCGAGACCAAGCCTGATAAACCTCATAAAATTCCAGTTACTGAATATTACCTTTTTCATGGTATTGATTTATTTTTTCCATTGCAAAGGTAAAGGCCGTTAAAAAATATTTCGGTAACAAAGGTTACAGATAAATTAATCAACCCGGTCTGCTTTAATGAAGCATGTGATAGCTGATACTACGATTCCGATGAAAGCCGTCAATAAAAACTGATAATTGAAAAGCCGGCCTTTATTGTAAATATACCCCAACCTAATAGGGGATAGGCTTACTCATTACACAAACAGCATGTGCACACCTTCACCTTCACTTTTCTTATAAAAATCGCCGACAGTAATTACGTCATCTACTCCTTCATACAAATCTTCTTTCTTATAATGAAACATATCCATCGCTAATTTACAGGCCCATAATTTAACTCCTGAAGCAGTGAGAATATCTAAAAATTCATGCACATCCGGCATGTCAATTTTTTCCATTTCTTTTTTCATCATGGAACTTGCCAGTGCCTCCATGCCCGGCAAACCTCCCAACATAGTTGGCATGTGCATAGCAGGATTACCTACTGTGGCCACATGCAGGTGTTCCAGTTTCTTTTTATGAACCGCTTCCAGTCCAAAAAAAGTAAAGAACATTTCTGCCTCTATTCCCTCCATACGGGCTCCATTAGCAAGTACAAAAGCTGCATACACATTTTCCAGTGTTCCTTTTGATAAGATGATCATCATCTTTTTAATTGCTCCGTTATTTTCGTTCATTACTGACAAATTTTAATTGGTTAAATACAACTGGCAGGCTTTGGTATGCCTGCAATTTTAGTGGCTGTTTTTAAAGGTGCCACCGGAAACAACAGGTAGAACTCTTTAATGTCGACCAGGCCGCTTTTTCCAATGCGCCTGATACTGAGTGCCACCTGGTTTTGTTGTTCGTTTTGCAAATATTTCAGCACTTGCCAGTGCATGGGTGTTAAATAGATATTAGCCTCTGCTGCTAATGCTTCGCCCACTTTTTCGTCCCACTGACTAAAATCAGTGAGGTAGCCTTCTTCATTTACGGTAATGTTTTTACCTGCTATTAGCTTTTCCATAATTTGTTATTATTAATTATTACTGTTTTAAATTATACTGCTTTCCGCTTTCAGACATGGTTGCTGATACAAATGGTATATGCGTTCCTTTGAGCAGCACATTCCAGTATATCCACCGGAAGGCGAGCTTACCCATGTGGTTCATCCTGCTTTCTTTTAGTAACCTTAAAGGCCCGATGCCCGCAAAGGGAAAACTTCCTTCCACCGGTTCATGGGTATAATTGAAATCTATCAGCAGTGCTTTGCCGTTTCCGGTTTCGATAAAGCAGTTGGCATGTCCGTCATACTCTTCTTTTAACGGTTCACCTTTTATGTACCGGAGAATATTCTCCGTTAATATTTCTGCTTCAAAATGAGCAACAGAGCCAGCTTTAGAAGCAGGGATGTTACTGGCATCACCTAAAACAAAAATATTGCTATACTCTTTTGACTGTAAACTGGCCTTGTGCGTTGGCACATAATTCAGGTCATCACCCATACCGGACCGTTCTATTAATTCATCGCCCTTATTGGTAGGTACAGTTACCAGCAAATCAAATGGTATGGTTCTGCCGCCATAATCAACAATCTCCTTTTTTTCATTGTCAACTTTTTCTATGGCAAAATCACTTTCAATATGGATGCCTTTGTCATGCAGTAAATGTTCCAGTGCTTCCGTTGCTTTTGGCTTGGTAAAGGCGCCGCTTAATGGTGTTACATAAGTGATCTCTACTTTATCACGGATATGTTTGTGATTAAAAAAGGAATGTGCTAAAAACGCAAACTCCAACGGTGCTACAGGGCATTTGATAGGCATCTCAGTGATGTGCACCACCAGCTTACCACCCTGCCAGTCCCTTAATTTATTTCTCAAAGCCAGCGCTCCTTCAAAAGTGTAAAAATCAAAAACAGATTTATGCCATTCTTCACCTTTCATTCCTTCCGTTTCCTCAGGGGCAATTTTTGCGCCGGTGGCAATGATTAAAATATCATACTGCAACTCATCGCCATTTGCTAATTGAATATTATTCTCCTTTGGAAGAATACGGCTGATCTTTTGCCTGACCAGGTTGACATCCCCTGGAATAAATTCTTCAATAGTTTTAACAATGTCTTCCGGGGAGTAAATATCAAAGGGTAGGAAAAGATATCCCGGCTGGTAATGATGCTCCTCCTTTTCATCAATAATACTAATCTCCCAGTCAGGCGCTTTCAACAGGTGATGCAGGTGGTTTGCCATCATGGTGCCTGCAGTGCCGGCTCCGAGTATTACAAGATTTTTCATGTTGTGTTTTGATTAAATAATTACAATGTAAAATTCCAACAGATTAGCGGCACTTGTAATGACTTTAGTGTGAAGGAGCAGTGAGTTGTATCAGGAGAGTTTATGATTCTTACCGGAAATGCCTTCTGCAAAAAGCTTTGTGATAAATGTTACCAAGTGGCTATTGTTGGCAGTTTACATTTGTAAGATTTTATGATTAAAAAAACCAAGAATTCAATAAACACCCATCCATTTTTAATACTGTATTTTCAACATGTTCAATCATTTCTCTCCATCTTTTTTTATTGATAGTATCACTGAAAAAAGGGAAGCAATAAACGGACATATATAACCAGGGATACAAAAAAACAACGATGAAATACATAATAGTAGGTGCAGTAGCAGGCGGAGCCAGTGCAGCAGCCAGATTAAGAAGACTGGATGAACATGCTGAAATTATCATTATTGAAAGAGGAGAATATATTTCCTATGCTAACTGCGGCCTTCCTTATTATATTGGTGAGGTGATAAAAGACCGTAACAAATTGTTTGTTCAAACAGCAGCATCCTTCAAACAGCGCTTCAATATTGATGTACGGGTTATGACTGAAGTAACCTCGATTGACCGTGGAAATAAAACCATCACCGCGGTAAAACAAACCACAGGTGAAGTATATGAAGAATCCTATGATAAATTAATTCTTTCACCTGGTGCAGAGCCTGTGCGACCGCCATTGCCGGGTATTGGCTGTGAAGGCATTTTTACGTTAAGGAATGTAAATGACACTGATTTTATCAAGCGATATATTCAACAGCAGCAGGTGAAAAAAGTAGTGGTAATTGGTGCCGGATTTATTGGCCTTGAAATGGCTGAGAATTTTCACGAGCTTGGCCTGGAGGTTACCGTTATTGAAATGGGCAACCAGGTACTGGCCCCGGTTGATTTACCCATAGCAGCCATGGTTCAGCAGCATATCCGCTCCAAAGGAGTGCAGTTGCGGCTACACTCTGCCGTTACAGGATTTACAAAAACCGGAAAGCAACTCACCATTGCACTTAACAATGGCGAAGTATTAATGGCTGACATGGTATTGCTTTCTATTGGTGTACGTCCTGATACCAAACTGGCTGTTATGGCGGGCCTTACCATTGGCATTGCAAAAGGAATTTGGGTAAATGAATTCCTGCAAACTTCTGACCCGGATATTTATGCAGTGGGAGATGCCATTGAATTTAAAAACCCCATCACGGGTCAATCCATGATAACCTGCCTTGCAGGGCCTGCAAACAAACAGGGGCGTATCTGTGCCAATAATGTGGTGCTTGGAAATGAGACTGCTTACAAAGGCTCAATCAATACAGCGATTGTAAAAGTGTTTGATATGACGGTGGGTACCGCAGGCACGGCATCCAAACATTTAACAACAGTCAATATTCAACATATCGTTTCTACAACGCATAGCGGATCACATGCCGCCTATTTCCCCGATGCCAAACAAATGACTATACAAATTGCCTTTTCACCTGCAGACGGACGGTTGCTGAGTGCACAGGTTGCCGGATATGAGGGCGTTGACAAACGGCTTGATATTTTGTCCTCGTTTATTAAGCAGCAAAAAACAATCTATGACCTGGTTGAATTTGAACATGGGTATGCCCCGCCTTACTCCTCTGCAAAAGACCCTATAAATATGGCCGGCTTTGTTGCCGAAAATATTTTGCTGAAACACTTGACAATTTTTTACTGGAATGAAATGGGAAAGATACTGGCAGATGGACTTTTGATTGATGTAAGAAGGAAGGATGAATTTGATGCCGGTAATATTGCAGGAGCTGTCAATATACCTGTAGATGAGATCAGGAGCAGGTTAGGTGAAATACCAGCAGACAAATCCATTTACATTTATTGTGAAGCAGGAATAAGGGGTTACCTGGCGCAAAGGATATTAAAGCAAAATGGATTCAAAACTGTTTTTAATCTTTCGGGTGGGTATCAATTATGGCAATCCTGTATGGCCGAATCCGGTAGTTTACAATAATAGTACTGCAAGGGTTTGGGGCTTCCCGTTTCTGTATACTTTAGCTAAACATTTGACTGGGTTAAGCGCAAATAAATTACCCGATAAAAGTATATCCTGCAGTAAGTATAAACATGGCATATAATCGGTGTCGCATTTGCTTATCCGTTATAAACTGCTCCAAATACGTATTGCAAACTCACAAGCCTGCAACAATTTCTCTAAGAAAAACCAAATGCTGAATTTGGTAGTTTATCCTTTTTTAGCCGGGCAGGTATTTAAACCTACCAAAGTATACAGCGGGCAAAAACTTACCAGGCTTGTTATCAAAAACACCCCGGCTATTACAAGCAATACAATACCTAATGTACCTGTAATGGTGTTGGTAAAATACAAAATGGACACCACCACCGCCAGTAAAGTGCGGATGGTACGATCTGCAGTTCCCATGTTCTTTTTCATATATTTAATTTGGATGTAAGGTAATTCACAAACAGGCTAACCATGGTATCTTTTGTTACATTTTTTATTTGTAGTGGGTTAAGGGAAATTCATTTATAGCCAATTGATCAAAATGATACAGCCTGTAATATCCAGTATGCAGAAGAAGCGTACTATCAAAAGCTTTAACCAAACAGGCAGGTATTTTATTTTAGGTTTCACCGGAGTAAATAATTTATTTTACCCGACTGTACAATTTTCATTTTCCCTTTACAGGAAGGGATTACTGCAGCAAAGAATTACCGGTTCTTATAATGCCGCATTCCATAATAAACAAGTTAGTATTTATAGTAAAAGTGAACAATTGGATCATCTTTTTCAATTCATCAAAAGAATGAAAAAATATTTTTGACCCAGTATCTGTAATGGAGGTAAGAAATAATTTTTATATATAAGTCTTATTTTTTGGGCAAACGTGAATGTCCTGTTCATGATATTAATTTGAAAAGAGGAGCATTATCCGTTTTGCTGAGTAGTTCATGATCAGTAATATTTCAATAAGAGCAGGTCTGAATGTAACGGTAAGCCTCAAACGGTAAAAAGGGCAAGCTATCCTTCCACCAAAAACAAAAACACTTCTTTTGGGCCATGCACTCCCGTTACCAGTGTTTTTTCAATGTCGGCAGTACGACTGGGCCCGGTGGCCAGTGTAATCAGGGATGGGATATTCCCTGCATATTTTTCTTTAATATTTTGAAGCGCATCTTTTACATCGTACAGCAACTGGTTGGTATAAGCTATACAGATATGTACTGGGGCATACACGCTTACGGTGCGCCCGCTTTGCCCGGCTGCGCTAAGAACAATAGTGCCGGTTCTTGCCACCAGGTATTCACAGCCTGTAATAGCCGCATCACATGTTTCGAGGCTGATGGTGTTGCTGAAGGCTTCTTTCCATTTGGTGTCGTTACAAAAAATTTTTGTCCATTCTTTGGCAGAGATCAATTGTTGCAGTTGTTGTTGCAGGTCCTGTTCATCTAAACAAAAAGCAAACTTACCCTGCAGGCTGGTGAATGCCTGTGCAAAAATTATCTCCAGTTCTTCTGCCTGGGGTTTGTAAATAGCATTGCTGCCTTCACTTAGTGGAAAAGGCAAAGGCACCGGGTTACTCAGTGCCTTCCTTATTCTTTTTAAAATATTTTCTTTAGCGGTAGTAGCGCTCATTGCTTGACCAGGTTATGATACACTCGGTACTGCTTCTTCAGCAGGTGGTATTGGTGAAGTGCCGTTCACAGGCTCTGCTGGTTCATCGGGTACATCCAGTGTTTTCTTTTCTTCATAAGGCCTTTTGCCAATCAATGTTTCCACATCGCTCTTGAACAACACTTCCTTCTTCAGTAATTCTTTCGCCAGCTTTTCAACTTCCTCTTTCTTTTCTGTTAATAAAGCCTTTGTTCTTACATAGGCCACCTCAATTAATTTCCGCACTTCCTGGTCAATCATTTTACCCGTTTCTTCACTATAGGGTTTTGTAAAAGTATTTTCCTGGTTAGGATCGTAATAACTGATATTTCCTATTTTATCGTTCATGCCATACACGGTAATCATGCTGTAGGCAATCCTGGTAATTTGCTGCAGGTCATTGCTGGCGCCGGTGCTTATTTTCCCAAAAAATATATCTTCACTTGCCCTGCCGCCGAGGGTCATACAAATCTGGTCCATCAACTGGTCGGTATTGTACAGGTATTGCTCCTTTGGTGTATACTGGGCGTATCCCAATGCAGCTGTGCCCCTTGGTACTACGGTTACTTTTAATAAAGGGTAAGCATGTTCCAGGAACCATCCGCAAATGGCATGACCTGCTTCATGGTAGGCAATGATTTCTTTTTCTTCTGGTGAAATAATTTTGTTTTTCTTTTCTAATCCGCCGATCACCCTGTCAATAGCATCCTGGAAATCGGACATATCCACCGCATCTTTTCCTTTTCTTGCCGCTATCAGGGCCGCTTCATTACAAACGTTGGCTATGTCGGCTCCGGCAAAACCCGGGGTCTGTTCTGCCAGTTTATGAATATCCAGCGTACTGGAAATTTTTATCGGTTGAAGATGCACTTTAAAAATGGCTTCCCTTCCTACCATATCGGGTTTATCAATAGATATTTGCCTGTCGAATCTTCCCGGACGGAGCAATGCAGAGTCTAATACATCGGGCCTGTTGGTAGCAGCTAAAATGATAATGCCCAAATCAGTACCGAAGCCATCCATTTCCACCAGCAACTGGTTGAGGGTATTTTCCCTTTCGTCGTTGCTCATCATCACGTTCTTACCCCTGGCCCTTCCTATCGCATCGATCTCATCAATAAAAATTATACAGGGTGCTTTTTCCCTTGCCTGCTTAAACAGGTCTCTAACACGGCTGGCACCTACTCCCACAAACATCTCCACGAAATCACTACCGCTTAAGCTGAAGAAAGGAACCTGGGCCTCGCCCGCAACAGCTTTTGCCAGTAAGGTTTTACCGGTACCCGGAGGGCCTATCAGTAAGGCTCCCTTAGGAATTTTGCCGCCAAGGGCCGTATATTTTTTTGGATTTTTTAAGAAGTCAACAATCTCCATCACCTCCACTTTTGCTTCATCAAGGCCGGCAACATCACCAAAATTAATATTCACCCTGGATGCTTTATCAAAGAGAGTAGCTTTTGATTTCCCAATATTGAATATGCCCCCTGGTCCACCAGAACCACCTCCTGGTCCGCCCACTTTACGCATCATCATTACAAACAATAAACCAATCAGCAATATGGGTAAAAGTGTGGTTACAATCTGTCCAAATAATTCCCCTTCATCATCCGGTTGATCTGGTATTTGGGGTATTGTGGGATTTTCTTTATAAAAATCACTCATTTGCTGGGCAAACGTTTTATCCTCCACAATATTGAAAAAAAGCTGGGGTGCAGGTACTTTCTGCGCCATATCTAATTGCTGTTTGTCAAATATTTTCTGGTAGTACGCAGCATTTTTTTGCAAAGCATCTTTTGTCAGGAATACCCGGACAATCTTTTTGTTGCGAATGGTTTTAATTCTTTCCACATCCCCCAGCTTTACCATTTCTTTAAATTTGATCTGGTCTGTTTCAACGCCGGCACTGGTAACACCCCTGAAAAAATTATAGCCAATCAGTGCTGCAAAGGCAATTCCATAGATCCAGTAGATATTAAACCGGGGTTTCTTCTTGTTTTGGTTGTCATCACCAATGGGAGGTATATTATTAGGATTGGGTTTCCTGTTCGTCTCTGTTGTCTTATCTTCTGCCATAAAATACTTTCTTACAAATTTATTTTTGATTTCCTGTTATCGGGGTAATAACAAATTTTTTAACTAATCGTTGTGTTCCATTTGGGGGGCATCGCTCCACATTTCTTCTAACTGGTAAAACTTTCTTGGTTCAGGCAGCATGATATGAACTACTACATTTACATAATCAATCAATATCCATTGCTGCGCCTGCCTGCCCTCATGCTTAAACGCTGCTTCAAGGCATTTTGTTTTAACTTGTTCCTCCACAGAATCGGCAATTGCTTTTAACTGGGTATTATTGGTTGCTTCGCAGATGATAAAGAAATCGGAAACAGCTTCTGGTATTTTTCTCAAATCAAGGCTGATGATATTTCCGCCTTTTTTGTCCTGTATGGCGTTGATAATAACTTTAAAAATTTTACTGTTCCTGGTGAGCCTGGTAATACTATTTTTTTTCCGGCTGGCTAATACTGTAAGGTTATTCAAATTTTATTCTTTTTGTATTTAAATTTTACTACGGATAAGCCATTCTTTAAAAAAAACGTCCCATCCTTCTATTTTATCAATTGCAGCATGTAGCTTGCAATTGGCCGCAAAAATACAAATTCTTTATCAATCGTACTATGGCTTTTACGGATGCTTCATTTATATTGTTAGATAGTGTGGACAGTACCAACAACTATGCCATGGCAAAAACCCATGCAGGATTGGCGAAGCATGGCGACGCTTACTTTGCACTTCATCAAACTGGTGGTAAAGGCCAGCGTGGAAAAAAATGGCATACAGGTAACGGACAAAACATAGCGCTTAGTATCGTAACCGCACCGGCAAGGCTATCAATTGACGAACAATTCAAATTATCTGCTGCTGTTGCCCTGGGCTGCTTTGATTTTTTCAGGAATTATGCTGGTGATGAAACAAAAATAAAATGGCCCAATGATATTTACTGGCGTGACAGAAAGGCAGGGGGGGTACTCATTGAAAATATTATTGGGCGGTCTGATACGGGCAACAACTGGAAATATGCAGTGGTGGGTATTGGTATCAATGTGAATGAAACGGTATTTGAAGAGGGATTGAAAAACCCTGTATCACTAAAGCAGATAACAGGAAAAAATTTTGATGTAATGATATTGGCAAAAGAACTCCATCAACAGGTAATGAAAAGGATGACTGAAATAAATACCCTTCCTTTTGAAGCATTGCTGCAGGAATATAATTCCCATCTTTTTATGGCAAATGAAACGGTGCAACTAAAAAAAAGGAATATTGTTTTCGCTACCACCATTAAAGCAGTTACTGAAAACGGTCAGTTGGCCACTACTGATACCGTTGATAATTTTTTTGATTTTGGTGAGGTGGAATGGCTGTTATAGCGTTTCTGCCTGCCTGGCTTCTTTTTCATACTTATTATTGTAATAGCCTTTCCGCAGGCTCTCCCACAAATATTTTATAATAAAAGGGAAAAATCCATGCTGCCTGAACTGCCGGATATGGCAAAGCTCATGCCTTACCCATTTTTCATTTTGCAAAAATTCTTCCTTGCTGCTGTTGTTTAGATGAATAGTGCTGCCCAGCACCATGGCAACCGAATGGGTGCCTAATTTTTTGGCCGCAATTTTAGCCAGCCAGGAATTTTCTTTTATGGTAAATTTTTCATCAGCCAATTGCTGCCCAGGCTTGCAGGATTTCTTCGGAATGTTGTTTACTCTTAGGCTTCAAAAATATTTTTTTGAGGATACCTTTTTCATCAATCAGGAAGGTGGTGCGCAATAAGCCCATATATTTTCTTCCATATAACTGCTTTTCGCCCCATACGCCATACTTGTCAATGATGGTATGAGCCGGATCAGCCAGCAAAGTAAAAGGCAGGCTTAATTTTGTTTCAAACTTTTTATGCTTTGCCACCTCATCAGGGCTTACACCCAATACTGCAATCCCTTCTTTTTGTAAGCCACCAAAATTATCCCTCAGGTTGCAGGCCTGCAGGGTGCAGGTAGGTGTGTCATCTTGCGGGTAAAAGTACAATATCACTTTTTGCCCTTTAAATTGTGCCAGTGAAACCTTGTGGCCATTTTGATCAACACCGGTAAATGAGGGTGCTTTTTGCCCTTCTGTTAAATGTGTCATAGTTGTCTCCGTCCCAGCTGTCCGGTGGGGTGTTTAGATTATTAAAATTATTACGGCGTTTGTTTCAATTGATAGCTATGCTTATTAATTCGCTTGCCCCTTAGCCCTTCTGGGGAAGGGGGCTGCCTATCTTGTAAATGTATAAATTTTCTCCGTTCTGTTACCTGCACAATCCTCCACACTTAATTTTAATTCATGCTTTCCGGAGCCACAATGTCCATCAAATGAATAAATGAATGTTTTGCCTTTATCATTGCTGAACCGTAACCATTTTCCATCCAGCTCTGCCCTGAAATTTCTTAATTCATCTGTTGCATCCCTTACAACAAAAACAAGGCGGTTAAGTTTGGCAGCATTCATGCCATCTTTAAAACCGATGGCAGTTACTAATGGAGGAACGGTGTCTTCATACAACTCCACATTGCCCAGCGACTTAAAACCTGATCTATACCAGCCGCCTTCCTTGCCGATAGCTACCGGGACTGCTTTTGCATAATCTGATTTACTTCCCCACCAACGGCGCATTATCATCCTGTTTGGGTTGGTGGCAGCGGCGTTTTTTATGTTCACATTGAAAAAAGTATGCACCGGTATAAACCCATTGTTTAGTTGGTACGCAATGCCGCCAGCCTGTGTACTGCCAATGGGAGTTACTTTAAAATCTACAGAATCATACAACTCGTTTTCATCAAGGTAAAAACGGAGTGAGTTGTTCTCAAATACATTCAGATAACCGGGTTTAAACATATTTTGCGCAGGTAATGCTGCAGGGGCTGCGCCGTTTGATTTTACTGCAAATGACACTACAGACGTATTACCCTCCGTATCTTTTATTTTAATTTTTATGTGGTGGGTTTCATTATCATCCAGGTTGATCACCCCATTACCATTTACTTCCTTATAAACGCCTTGCGGATAACCTGGCAGCCTGCTTAAATGTTGCACAAAGGGTCCGCCGCCACTGCGTAATTTGTAATCGATATGGGCATTCAGGTAACGCGTTTCATCATAGCTGATGCTGTCAAGCTGAAAGCCAATGATTGGCTTATCATCATCATAAAGGTCAGCTTCATAAATACCATTTTGATTGGTAGAGCCTGTGTATATATCATAAGCAGTAATGGCAAAACTTGTTTTAGTGGTGGGTAATGAAATCACCGCAGGCACTGTTTGATAAATGCCATTTACTTTTTTCAATGAAATAAAACGGGGGCTTTGTTCGTAGGTACTCCTGGTTCTGTCATATACTGCCAGCCTCAATACATACGGCGCAATTTTATCTGCTACCGGAAAACCAAATAGTAACGGATTTAATACTTTGTCTGTTTTGGTATCCCTGATTTCAAAATGAACATGCGGCCCTTGTGAACCTCCGGTATTGCCGCTATAGGCTATAAACTGTCCTTTTTTTACAGTAAATAAATTGGCTGGGACATCGATAAAAATTCTCCAGTTTTCTAATTTGTACTGCTGCTCTGTAACGTATTGTTCAAGCTCCGGATAAAAATCATTCAGGTGTGCATATAAAGTAGTGAGGCCATTGGGATGATTTATATATATGCATCTTCCAAAACCAGACGGCTCAATTTTTATTTTAGCAATATAGCCATCTGCTGCCGCCAGCACGTGAAGGTTTTCATGCTGTTCTGTCTTGCAGTCGAGGCCCATATGGTAGTGGTTTGGTCTAAGTTCGCCAAAATTAGCCACCAGTGCTTTTGTTGCCTGCACGGGCCAGCCAAAATATCCCTGCGGATAATTTTTAGGCGGAAAAATCTGGGCGAAAAGGGCATTGGAAAAGAGTAGTAAATTAAACAAAAATAATACCCTGCTGGTAAAAAGAATCATTATGCTTGGGGTGATATGAAAGAATTTTGAAACAGTATTTTGGTATAAAAATAACCAGATTTAATTATATAGGTTACTTCGTTATTTTATTTGGCTTTGTACAGTACCGGTTAAAAAACTGTAAGCACTTCCTGAATATGTCTGCAAGCGGACCGGAGTGCTTTGCAGAAGTTGGTTGATGTTGAAGTATCTTTGAGTATATACATTCTCACCCTTTTCGGTTCAATAGTTTGTAAAGCTTAACTTTATAGGAATGAAAAAAATAAAGAACTGGTGGGAGATACTAAGGCAAACTTTTATTGATTTTTCTGATTACGGCGTGCCCAGGATGAGTGCTGCCCTTTCTTTTTACACTTTGTTTTCGTTAGCACCTATTTTACTGATCGTAATCACAGTTTGTGATATTTTTTATGGCAAGGCTGCAATTGAAGGGACGCTGTTTGGGCAGATACAGCGTTTTGTTGGGGCGGATGCTGCAAAGCAGATCCAGGATATAATCAGTAATGCAGCCAGTACCCATCTTAGCACTTTTGCTTCCACCGTAAGTCTTGCGGCCTTAATTTTTTCAGCTACAGGAGTATTTACCGAAATACAGGATTCTATCAATGCCATCTGGCAACTGAAAGCAAAACCCCGCAAGAGTTGGTTGAAATTTTTGCTGAACAGGATACTCAGCCTGTCAATGGTATTGGGGCTGGGCTTTATTCTATTGGTTTCGCTTGCATTCAATGCCATCCTGGAAATATTATTACAGCGGCTTTTGGCAGTATTGCCTGATGGTTCAGTCTGGCTTACCTATTCAATGAATATGTTCCTTACTTTTGCAGTGATCTCCTTCCTGTTCGGCGTTATTTTTAAATTCCTGCCTGATGCAAAAATCCAATGGAAAGATGTACGTACCGGGGCCATTACCACCTCGGTTCTATTCATGCTCGGTAAATTTGCCATCGGTTATTACCTGGGTAAAACCAATCCCGGTGGTACTTATGGTACAGCAGGTTCAGTAGTGATTATTTTATTGTGGGTATATTTCTCTGCCATGATTTTATATTTTGGTGCCTGTTTTACAAAAGTGAATGCACAGTATAGCGGCAGGCGGATATTCCCGGACCAGTATGCCGTATTTGTGCAGCAGATTGAGGTACAAAACAAAGAATCCTTGCTGGAACAGCAGGAAAAAAAGGTAGTGGATAAGGAGGATGATTTTGAATAAGGAGGTAACCTGTTTAACCGCAGCGATTGCTGAATGTCATAAACCTCAATGGAATTTCAGTAAAACCAAAACCGGGCACCAATAGAATTTAAGTAACAAATCATTGTTGTCCGGTAAAATATGTTTTCCCTAATTATGTTTTGTTCAAAGCCTTTATTTTTCTGTCATTTTTGCCAGTCATCCTAAAGCAGGGGCT
>JAYVUL010000230.1:0-4770 GCA_043787935.1 Chitinophagaceae bacterium
AGCCCCTGCTTTAGGATGACTGGCAAAAATGACAGAAAAATAAAGGCTTTGAACAAAACATAATTAGGGAAAACATATTTTACCGGACAACAATGATTTATTATAACGGAGTTATTAAAGGGTCCTTTTCCAACTCTACAGGTGCTTATGCCATCAGCAGCGACCGCCGGTTAAAAAAAGACATCACTCCACAGGGCAACGTTCTTAACAATGTGATGCAATTGCAGGCGTATCAATATCATTACTTGGATAACCAACCAACTGACCGCTTCAGCAATGGCTTTATGGCGCAGGATGTGCAAAAAATATTTCCTGACGCCGTGGTGGAAAATAAAATGAAAGATGATGAAACAAGGCTCGGAATCAACTACCAGTATTTTACCGTGCTGTCCATAAAAGGTTTGCAGGAGCAGCAGAAAGAAATGGAGGAGATGAAAGCGCAAATGAAAATGATGATGGAGGAGATTGAGCGGCTGAAGAAAAAATAGATGCCCCTCCCTGAACTTGGTTCGTTCCTTTTAATGAAACTGCTGAAGGGGCCAATAATGCTGGTTTCTAAACAATACAGGTGCAGGTTTGTTCTATTCTATCAGCGGACCCAAAAACCTAAAAGTCTGCGCCGCTGCATTGCCGGGTGGCAGAACTGATAGGTTTTAGTGTGGGTCTATAAAGCTGAGAAAAGAAAAAATGCTGACAGGCTGGCGGATAGTAGTGTAAAGCCCCCGATGCAATCGGGGCTTGCAACGGATAGCCCCAACAGAAGTTCATTAAAGTAATTAAGCTCACAGCCCAAAAACCAAAACAATTTAAATGATGGGTAGGGGTGTCCCTGTTGTCTCAATAGGGTCGCCCCTGCCCGGTTTCATCCAATAAAAAACTTACCTTTACGCTGAAATTTTTAAGCATGGAAATAAAAGCAGGTCTACTCTTATCCAATATCGACAGCCCCGCCGACCTTAAAAAGCTCAGCAAGGAACAAATGCACCAGGTGTGCGACGAATTGCGCCAATACATTATTGATGTGGTGAGTGTGCATGGCGGCCACTTTGCTGCCAGCCTGGGCGTGGTAGAACTGAGTGTGGCATTGCATTATGTGTACAATACCCCTTACGATCAGCTGGTGTGGGATGTGGGCCACCAGGCCTATGGCCACAAAATATTGACCGGCCGCAGGGATATTTTTGCCAGCAACAGGAAATACAACGGCCTCAGCGGTTTCCCCAAACGCAGCGAAAGTGAGTATGACACTTTTGGCGTAGGCCATTCGTCCACGTCCATCAGTGCGGCACTGGGTATGGCCATGGCAGCAAAATACAAGGGAGAAAAAAACCGCAAATCGGTTGCGGTGATCGGGGATGGCGCCATGACCGCAGGCCTTGCTTTTGAAGCCATGAACCATGCAGGCGTAGCCAACAGCGACATGCTCATCATCCTGAATGATAACTGCATGAGCATTGACCCCAACGTGGGTGCATTGAAAGAATATTTAACCGACATCACCACTTCACCTACTTACAATAAACTAAAAGACGAAGTGTGGAATGTGCTGGGCAAACTGCCGGCCGGTAAAAACCTCAGCCGCAAAGTAGCGCATAAAATTGCCGACGGTATCAAAGGCGCTGTTACCAGCAAAGCCAATTTATTTGAAGCCTTTGGTATCCGATACTTTGGCCCCATTGATGGGCACAACATCACCAAACTGATTGATACCTTACAGGATTTAAGGAATATACCAGGCCCAAAAATCCTTCATATCATGACGTTGAAGGGCAAGGGATATGCGCTCGCAGAAAAAGACCAGACCAAATGGCATGCGCCCGGGCTGTTTGATAAAGTAACGGGCGAGATACAAAAGAAAGCTTTTGACCTGCCGCAGCCACCAAAGTACCAGGATGTATTTGGCCACAGCATCATTGAGCTGGCAGAAATGAACGATAAAATAATGGGCATCACCCCGGCCATGCCGAGTGGATCTTCCTTAAAATACATGATGGAAAAAATGCCCCATCGTGCCTTTGACGTGGGCATCTGTGAGCAACATGCTGTAACGGTAAGCGCCGGCCTGGCCACACAAGGTATGCGGGTGTTCTGCAATATCTACTCTTCTTTTATGCAGCGGGCTTACGATATGGTGATACATGACGTGGCCATTCAAAAGCTGCCCGTGGTGTTTTGCCTTGACAGGGCCGGCCTGGTAGGTGAAGACGGGCCAACGCATCATGGCTGCTACGACATTGCTTATATGCGCTGCATACCCAATATGATCGTGAGCGCCCCGATGAATGAAAAAGAACTCCGTAACCTAATGTACACGGCACAGTTAGACAGCACTACCAATCCATTTGTGATCCGTTATCCAAGAGGCGAAGGCATGATGGCTGACTGGAAAACGCCTTTTGAAAAAATTGAAATCGGCAAAGGCCGCAAACTGAAAGACGGTGAAGACGTGGCGATATTATCCTTTGGTCATCCCGGCAATTTTGCTGCTGCCGCTATCCGCGAGGTAAAGGCAGAAGGCATAAACCCGTCACATTACGACATGCGCTTTGTAAAGCCGCTGGATGAAGCATTGCTCCACGAAATATTTGCCAAATTCATTAAAATCATTACCATTGAAGACGGCACAGTAGCAGGCGGTTTTGGCAGCGCCATTTTAGAGTTTATGAATGAACATGGCTATAAAGCCGATGTAAAAATAATGGGTATCCCCGACCGTTTGGTGGAGCATGGTACTCCGAAACAATTGTATAATGAAATTGGCCTGGATGCGAATGCGATCGCCGGAGTGTTGAGAGAAATGGTGAAGGATAAGATTACAGTAAGTGCTACTTTTCAGTAGACGACTTTATCAGCATATTTTTTAAATGCCGGCTTTTCAGCCGGTATTTTTATTTTATGTGACCGGCTGCATCGCTTTGTGGGGCTGCGGTGGTGTCGCACGCTTGTACATTTTATCAATGGGGAACACCACAGTTGTATTTCATATTTACGCATTCATTCTATTATGAAGGATGGCTCTGCCCCTTTTGATATTCACTATTACCATGGCATTCACTAAAACTCCCATGAACCGCTCAGTGGAGTCTCCCGGCCATCTGCCAAAGCGTTAACCAGTATGCTGTTTTAAAATAACAAGCCTGCTGAAACAAAAAAAATTCCCTAAACTATTTATCTTGCCCTCCAATCAATACGCAAATGATTCACTTAATAAGAACCAACCCCGAACATCCTGATTTCATAAAGCTGGTGGCATTGCTGGATAGGGAACTCGCCATAAGAGATGGCGCTGACCATGCTTTCTATGCACAGTTCAACAAGATTGATCCTATTCGTAATGCGGTAGTGGCGTATCAAAACGGGGAGCCTGCTGCCTGCGGCGCTTTTAAGGAATATGAAGCAAACATGGTTGAGATCAAAAGAATGTTTGTGCAGCCGGAGCACCGGGGTAAAGGCATTGCCGGGTTGGTTTTACAGGAGCTTGAAAGCTGGGCCACTGAATTGCAATACCATGCCTGCGTTTTGGAAACGGGCCTCAAACAACCCGAAGCCATCCGGCTGTATCAAAAATCCGGTTATCACCTCATCCCCAATTATGGCCAGTATGCTGGAGTTGAAAACAGTGTATGCATGAAAAAAAAAATTCTGCCTTAACTATTGTTTCAGCTATACGGAATGAAGAAATCCAGGTGCTCGTCTTTTCTACTTCCAGTAATCATACTGAATATATTGTGCCGTTTCATCCGCCGCATCCTTGCCCAATAATTTACTGATCACGTAGAGCGACATATCAATACCTGCCGACACCCCGGCAGATAAAATGATCCGCCCGTTATCCACCCATCTTTTTTCAGGAAATAATTTGGTGTTGGGTGCCGCAGCCTGCATGGCTTCTACTGCTTTCCAGTGGGTAGTGGCCGACAAGCCTTCCAGCAACCCTGCTTTGGCCAGAATTAAAGAACCGGTACAAACCGACAACATCAGCTCAGCCGATTTATTTTGTTCCCTTATCCACTGCAGTAAAACTGCATTGTGCATTTCCCTGCGGCTGCCAAAAGCTATACCATCGGGACCAATGCCACCTCCACCAGGAATCAATACGATATCAGGCGTTGGGCAATCTGGCAATAAATAATTGGGTACAAGGAGTAGGTTATTCCGGGCACTGATGGATGGCTTTTCTGCCACCGTATACACTTCAAAAGGCCTGGTGCCCCCGTTCCGCAAACCGCAAACTGAAAATATTTCAAAAGGGCCGGCAAAGTCCAGTACTTCCACGTCATCAAATATCAATATGGCTACATTACGCATAAGATAAAATTAATAAGAAGGCGTGGTTTCCCGGCAGGAATAAAAATTCCTGGCCAACATTTTTTTTACCTTTTGATCAAATCCATTTAAAGCATATATACAATAAGTGAGGAATGGCAACTATCAACGCTTCTTTTTTGATACTTTCGCTTTCTTAAACAAATAATCATGACAAGAAAAAACAATATTTTAATAACCAGTGTACTGGCATTGCTGATGCTGCATGGTTCATTTTTTTCCTCCGCACAAACTGCCATTACCAAATTCATTGACTCTGCAAACATGGACCTTTCGGTACGTGCCGGTGATGATTTTAATACGTATGCCAGTGGTACCTGGATAAAAAATAATCCTGTGCCTGCAAAAGAAACCCGTTGGGGCAGCTTTATTCAATTGCGGGATTTTAACATCAATGCAGTAAAAACGGTGCTGGAAAAAGCGGCAGCGGATAAAAGCGCAGCA
>JAYVUL010000231.1:0-2519 GCA_043787935.1 Chitinophagaceae bacterium
TCATTGTTTATAACTGCTTTGGCAAATAAAGTAGTGAGTGTATTGCCATAAGGCGTGGCAATAATGTGGTTATAGTTTTTTCCAATAAGCTGCGAAAGAGTATAAGGAAAACCACTGCCGAATATTTTATTTTCGTACGGCTTATTGTCTTCTGTGCTTTGTGTGTAGCTGTTCAGTGGATATAATGTACTCCAGCCTTTTAAATAAAAACTGTCAGGCCATTTCACTGCATTAAAATCAGTTACCCATGCCGGCAGCTGTTTCATATAATAGGTAGACGAAATCCAGTTGCCAGTTTTGGTATCATACCAATAAGCGGCATCTGCAGTGTGGCCTGCAGGTAAAATGCCGCCACGGTCTTTTAAGGCAATCCCAATTGTTTTACTTTTAAAATTGGTGGCTAATTTCAATTCATCGCAAATGCTGGTGGTTAGCATATTTTCCGGGCTCATAGCACCGGCTTCTGTATTGATGCTGCCCACTGTTTTCGCTGCCGAATCTTCCGTACAATAACGGTAATTGCTAATAGTTTTATCCCACCAGTCGTTTCCGGTAATACCATGAATGGCAGGCACAGTGCCGGTGTATATACTGGTATGACCACAGGCCGTTACAGTATTCATATAAAGTATCATGGTATTTTCGCAGCTAAAACCCTGCTGCAGCAGGCGTTTAAATCCACCATTTTCTGCATAGCGGTTGTAATAACGGTACAGGTAGTCCCAGCGCATTTGGTCAATCACAATGCCCACTACTAATTTGGGGCGTTCAATTGTTGCCTGCTGAGCATTGGCAGAGATGATAATTGAACCTGTAAATAAAATGGCCAATATTTTTTTCATGAAAAAAAATATTTAGTAAAATACATTATTTAAAAGAAAAATGAAAGCCCTGGTTTTTGGATAAGATCGTTTCTTCAACTTCTTTGAAGGGGTATTGAAGCTGAGTGTTGTTTAGCCAGAAATCTTATTTGAAGCAGCTGCAGAAATTTTTGTTGGATATTGCAGCAATGATAAATTAGTTTGCAGAAATCAATTTTTGAAATTGTAGCTTTATCTTCCTAATACCTAATTCATAAAAATATGGTTAACTGATGTATGCCGGGAAAAATAACAGCGATAAGGGTTATACAGCCCTCAATAAAATAAAACTAATTCATGGAGGCAAAGAATATTTTGATCTGTTATTGCATTTAATCAACCAGGCTACAGACAGTATCCACCTGCAAACATATATTTATGGTAATGACAAAACCGGCCAACTGGTGGCGGATGCATTGAAAGCCGCAGCCCAAAGAAATGTAAAAGTTTACCTGTTGGCAGATGGTTATGCTTCGCAGGCAATGCCACAAACTTTTATCAACGAGCTGACGGATGCCGGTATTGAGTTTCGTTTTTTTGAACCTTTTTTTAAAAGTAAAAGTTTTTATTTTGGCAGAAGGCTGCACCATAAAGTTTTTGTAGCCGATGCAAAGTATGCCCTTACAGGAGGGGTCAACATTGCAGACCGGTACAATGATATGCCCAACAATCCAGCCTGGCTTGATCTTGCATTATACGCCGAAGGGGCAGTAGTTAAAGAAATGTGTATGCTTTGCTGGAAAACATGGAAGGGCTTTCCTGTAAAAATAAATCATGCACCCTGTGAAGCAAAGTTGCCGGCAGTAGATTTTACAAATGCTGCAACAAGCAAAGTAAGGATGCGGCGCAATGACTGGGTGATGAGGAAAAATCAAATTTCAGTAACCTATTTTGACATGCTGCGTCATGCCCAGTCGGATGTAACGATTATGTGCAGCTATTTTTTACCCGGAAAAATAATCCGCAACTTATTGAGTAATGCTGCTAAACGAGGAGTAAAAATAAGAGTGGTCACAGCCGGTCCTTCGGATATTATGTTGACAAAAAATGCAGAGCGCTGGATGTACGACTGGCTGCTGCGGAATAATATAGAACTGTACGAATATCAAAAAACGGTGCTGCATGCTAAAGTGGCTGTATGCGACAGGGAGTGGCTCACCATTGGTTCTTACAATATTAATAACATCAGTGCCTATGCCAGCGTGGAGCTAAACCTGGATATACGGGATGCTGCTTTTGCATCCGGTGTGCATCAAACACTGGAATTGATTATACAGCGGGATTGTGCAGCCATCACGAGGGAAGAACATTATCACACAAAAAATATTTTCAGGCAGTTTATCCGCTGGTGCTCTTATCAGTTTATCCGTATTGCATTTTTCC
Organism: Chitinophagaceae bacterium; assembly: GCA_043787935.1. Lineage (GTDB taxonomy): Bacteria > Bacteroidota > Bacteroidia > Chitinophagales > Chitinophagaceae > Ferruginibacter. The sequence continues at coordinate 2,244 of JAYVUL010000231.1, forward strand.
TGGTTACTTTTTATTATAAACAAAAAAAATAATCAAGTTTTTCCGGCACCAGGCACTGAATAAATTTTCATTCTTTAATTTTTAATCGGAGTAATAGTTTCTTTCAATTGCTTTACCAGTAGGCGTTTCATGCCTTCCTTTTCTTTTGTCCATCTCTTTTTTATTTTTTCTAGAAGCTCCCGGTTGTGCTGGCTTACCCTGCTGAGGTAGTAAGGTTTCAATAAACTAACTGCCATACATTTATTCTGAAAATTTCCCAGTTCATTAATCAATGCC
>JAYVUL010000232.1:0-6389 GCA_043787935.1 Chitinophagaceae bacterium
ATTGTCCTGCTCATACAAGGTGATGCCATCTTGATTTAACAGGAGTCCAAAGCCTGCCTCACCAAAAGGGCAGCGACAACATTGAATTATTAGGTGGTATTATGCCGACATAAAAAGGTATTGGACCCCTATGAATGGTATAATCGGTATACTGGTTTGGATTTCCAGTATCTATGGTAAATAAAATCTTTTATCCCGCTGTATAACAGGGGCTAAGAACCTGCTATAAAATCAATAACGTATGGCAGGTTATTTTAAGAAAGTAAATAAAGCTTTGACCGGAAAGATAAAAATGCCATGTTAATCAACTGCCTGCAGTATAATGAAGCGCAACTAATGGCAAAAGAGTTTTACTTTTGCGCCATTATAAAACTGACAATAATTCGGTTACCAACAGTAAAATTCAAATAATCAAATTGGCCACTACAGCATCTGAAAGAAAATCGTTTTTCAGCCGTATCAGCGGAAAACCCAACCCTGAAGAGGCGGAGATGACTTTTTTCGACCATATTGAGGAGTTGCGCTGGCACATCATCAGGAGTATCATTGCCTGGCTGATTGCGGCCGTAGCGATTTTTGTTTATATAGACTGGGTGTACGATAATATTATCCTGGCGCCTGCCAATGAGAGTTTTGTTACTTATGGTGCTTTATGCCGCTTTGGGCGTTGGCTTCACCTGGGGGACGGTTTTTGTATGCCGCCGGTAAAAATCAATTTCCAGGTTACCGAAGTGAACGGCACCTTTACTTCTGCTATTACCATTGCTATGATAGGTGGGCTGATTGCGGCTTTCCCCTATATTTTCTGGGAGTTGTGGCGATTTATCAAGCCTGCCCTTTCACCAAAAGAAAGAAAGTATGGCACCGGCAGTATTTTTTATGTATCCCTCTGCTTCTTTGCCGGTGCTATGTTTGGATATTATTTGCTGGCTCCCTTTACATTTAATTTTTTAGCAAGCTTTAGTTTAGGTAAGTCCGGGCTCATACAATACCGCCCTGCCATCAATGATTATATTGACAGCCTTACCAATTTAATTTTAGGCTGTGGCATTGCCTTTGAATTGCCTGTACTTACTTTTGTGCTGGCCAGGCTGGGGATTGTAACTGGGGCGTTTTTAAAAAAATATTTCAAATTTGCGTTTATTATTATTCTTGTAGTGGCCGCTGTTATTACCCCCTCGCCAGACTGGACAAGCCAGTTCCTGGTGGCTATTCCCCTTGTTTTTTTGTATTGGATAAGTATTTTATTGGCAAGCAGTGTTGATAAGAGAAGGGCGAAGGAGGAGAAGGAGGAGGAGTGGAGTTAACTGAAACAGGAAAAAGAGATTAACCCTACCGGGAATTTTTTATGCTGTTCCAAAGACCAGGTAATGCAGGCCGAGCAGTCAAATACTGTAAATTTGCAAAGGCAGTTTAATAATTTTATCTTTCAAAAATAACTACACTAAACAATTAGTAATGCAACCGGAAAATATAAACTACGATAAGGCTCCACCGGTTTATAACAAGCGTATCTTTTATTTTTTTATACAGCTTTTTGCTTTGTTCAGCATCTGGTTTATCTGTTACAACCTTCTCTTAAAACCACCAAGGGTTATCGACAGGCCACTTACCAATTTTATTACCGGTTCGGTTGTAAAGTGCATCAACTTTTTATCTCCATCCACACCTGCTATATCCTGGTCTGAAAACAAAGACAGGTCCTGCGCCAACCTGGTACAAAACGGTTACCCGGTTTTCGGGATCTATGATGTATGTAACGGTATTGACCTGATGTTTATCTATGTGGGTATTATTATGCTTTTACCATATCCTTTTAAACGAAAACTTATTTTCAGTATTGGCGGGGTCATTGCGATAATACTGGCTAATATAATCCGGGTTTGCTCACTTTATTTTATATACGTGTACCAACGCACCGCTTTTGATTTCAGTCATCATTATCTTTTTACCCTTTTAATGTATGTGCTGATATTTTATGGATGGATATTATTTATAAAAAAGGGCAAAACAAATGAATAAGGCAGCCAAAGTATTATTTGTTTACATCTTGTCATTGCTGGTATGTTCCCTTTTTTTGAGCTGGCTCAAGCTGAATAGTTATCTTTTTTATTTTGCAGGCCAGCCGATAGAAATAAGGGCTATTATGCTACCCACCATTATTGGTGGTATCCTGGCACTAAAGTATACGGTATCCCCTGCTTCGTTAAAAATATTCCTGGTCGTTTATCTTTCGTTATGGATTTTAAGGTACCTGATGCTTTATATTGGAACTAAATTGGGGGAAGTGCACCTGTTCAACAAGACCTTCCATTTCGATTTGATTATAGCAGGTTATTACAGAACCGTTTCAAGGCTGGAAACACCTTTGCCCTTTGTAATTTATTGGTTGATCAATTATCTTTTTACTGTGAAATTTAAACCGGTAACGAGGGGTAACCCTCCCCGGGAGTAATTTCTGAACGCCGGCTACCACTGGAAAGAATTAATTTGGTTGATTAAGTAAAATATCCAGATTTAAAACACATTAACTATGTTTACCGCAACAGCTTTTTATCAACCTTCCTTTACATTTCAACATGCCCGTACCTACCTGTTTGGGTTGTTGTTTGCTGTGGGTAATTTGTTTCTGCCCCAGCTTACCCACCTAATACCTTCCGGCGGGCTGATCTTTCTGCCGATTTATTTTTTTACCCTTATTGCCGCTTACAAGTTTGGGTTAACCGTTGGTTTACTTACTGCTTTCCTGTCGCCACTGCTTAATTCTTTTTTATTTGGTATGCCTCCCGTGGCAGTATTACCTGTTATCCTGATCAAATCTTTCCTGCTGGCCATTATTGCAGGGTCTGTTGCCAAAAGGTATCAACAAATTTCCATCCTGCATTTACTGTTAGTTGTATTGGGATACCAGGTAATCGGCTCACTGGCAGAGTGGGCTTTAACACAAAGTATCAGCTCAGCGCTGCAGGATTTCAGGATAGGTATACCGGGTATGCTGCTGCAAATTATCGGAGGTTACTTCTTATTAAAAAAACTGGCTTTATATGAATTGTAAACCCTGGGAAGAAATAGCAGAGAAGATAATGGCCATTACATTTGAAGAGTCATTTGATGTAATTGTTGCCATTGCAAACGGCGGTATAATACCGGCAGCGTTATTAAATCAAAAACTGAAAATACCTGTTGAGCTGTTGAAACTAAGTTACCGTGACAGCAGGCATAAGCCGCTTTATGATAGCCCTATACTGGTTACGCCAATTATTTTTGAGGTAATGGGAAAGAAAATTCTTTTGGTAGAAGACAGGGTAAAAACCGGGGCTACGCTGGAGTATGCGAGGCTGTTGCTGCATGAAGCAAGCCTGGTGAAGACATTTGCTGTAAATGGGAAAGCGGATTATTCCCTCTTTGATGAAAGCTGTTTTAGCTTTCCCTGGTTAGGTGTAAAAGCAGATCAAAGTGTTTCATTGTTATAAACCACTTCTTTCTTCAAGTTATTGGGAGAATGCCTGAACTCAGGCAACATTTTGGTAATTAACTCCAATACCGTTTCGGGGCAATGGGTCTTTGCTGCCTCCTGCAATTCATTGAGTAAGGCATAGAAGTCAGGGTTTGTATCTGCGGCTCTTTTAGCTCTTAATATTTTGGGGTGATCTGTTGCAGCCAGTTCTTCTGAGTCTTTAAACAATTCCTCATACATTTTTTCACCTGGCCTTAGCTGGGTGTATTTAATTTCAATGTCTTTTCCTGCCACAAGGCCTGCCAGTTGAATCATGCGGGTGGCAAGGTCAAGCACCCGTACGGGTTTGCCCATGTCAAATATCAGTATATCACCAGTCTTCCCTATTTTCCCGGCTTCCAGTACCAGCTTGGCGGCTTCCGGTATGGTCATAAAGTAACGGGTGATATCGGGATGGGTAATGGTTAGGGGGCCCCCTTCGGCAATTTGCTTTTTAAAAGTGGCCACTACAGAACCTGCAGAGCCCAAAACATTGCCAAAACGGGTAGTTATGAAATTAGTATTTGATTCAAAGCGGTCGTTTAAAGACTGGATATATATTTCCGAGATCCGCTTGGTAGCACCCATTACGTTGGTAGGATTTACTGCTTTATCGGTAGATACCAGCACAAATGTTTTAACACTGAACAAAACAGACAGGTCCGCAATTACCTTGGTACCGAAAATATTGGTAAGCACTGCCTCCCCGGGAAACTCTTCCATTAAGGGAACATGCTTGTAGGCTGCCACATGAAAAACTACCGTAGGCTTGTAGGTATTGAAAGCCTTCTTTATCCGCTGGTAATCCCTTGCTGAAGCCACTTCCACATGAAGGCTTTTATTGAAGCCCTTTTGCCTTAACTCATACTCCAGGTCAAATAAGCCAGATTCTGACTGATCCAACAAAACTAACTTATTGAGGTTGTGCCTTATTAGCTGGCGGCATATTTCGCTGCCTATTGAACCTGCAGCGCCTGTTACCAATATGGTAGCATCCTGGTAATTGGCTGTTGATAAATCGTTGGGGATTACGATCTCATCCCGTTGCAGCAATTCTTCGATATTCATCTCCCGTACCTGGTTCTTTTGGAAAAGCCCACCAGACCACTGGTTGGCATGTGGCACCACATTTATTTTGATCTTAAATGGTGCACATACATCAGCCAGGGCAATTTTCCTTTCTACAGATAATTGATTTATGGCGATATAAATCTGGGTAATTCCCTTGTCCTTAATGAGCTTGGTTAAATGTGGATCTACTGAATTATAAATTGGAAGACCTTCAATTTTCTTACCTATCTTATAATAGCTGTCATCAATGAAACCAACCAGTGTAGTATTGATATTAATATCCTGCTCTAATACCTTTTTTGTAATCTGGCCCATCATACCAGCACCAAAAATAAGGGTACGGTGGTCGGAACTTGACTTGTTTTGTGCCGCCCTGAAATAAATTTCTTTAACCAGTAACCTGAAAGCAACCAGGAGGAAAATAACAACAAACAGGTTGATCAACAGCAACGGTGCTGTAATAGGGACGGTGATATCATTATTGGGAAAGGCAATAAATATGATGGTCCATAAACCAAATTGAAGAAAGGCAAATTTGATTATCCGTACAATATCTTTGATTTCAGAATAGCGGATGATGCCTTTATAGATAGCCAGAACGGCTATGCAGATTGTACCTATAATAAGGTTTGCAGCGAGGCTGGGCAAAAAACTGGTAACGTCCTGCAGCCCGAGTGAAAGGTGATGAATAAGAAAAAACGATAAGACAAATGAAATACTTATTAAGATGATATCACAGCAAAAAATTATCCAGCGGGGAGCAAAATTTTTGAGGTATCTTTTGGGCATATTGAATTTTTTTTCTTGCCACCGTCAACCAGGCTTGATAATTTATTATTACTAAGTTTAACCGGCATCAGGTGATAAGGTAAGCATAATCAAAAAGCATAAATTATTCGCTAGTCTTAATAATTAAAGCCAGTTTACGAAATTATAGCTTTTTTATTAACCGGCACTACTTTTTTTGGTTCAAAACCATGATGGTATATAATTTCAGGCCTTTCTACAGGTAACAAAAACCCAGGTTGGGGGATAAAATAATTGAGCAGTAACAACTTAGCTGTTTACAATAATTTAATGCTGATCAGGGCTATTAAGAACGGAACACCGCTTTAATACTATTTGCTACTCTCTCCAGATCTGCCGGATGCAGGTTACTTCCGGAGGGAAGGCACAAACCATGGCTGAATAATTTTTCGGAGGTACCATCCCCATAAAAGGGGTAATCCTGGAATACGGGCTGCTGGTGCATCGGCTTCCATAATGGCCGGCTTTCTATATTTTGAGTTTCTAATTGCACCCGGATGTGTTCTCTTGTTATTCCTCCTGTTAGTTCCGGATCAACAGTAATAGTGGTAAGCCACCTGTTACTGAAATACCCATCCGGCTCCTGTAAAAAAGTAATACCCTTAATCTTTTGAAGTGCATTTTCATAAAATGAAAAATTTGCCCTCCGTTGTTTTACCCTGTCCGGGAGCACTTCTAACTGCCCCCTGCCTATAGCAGCACATACATTACTCATCCTGTAGTTGTACCCGATAACAGAATGTTGATAATGAGGCGCTATATCCCTTGCCTGGGTGGCCAAAAATCTTGCCCGGCTGATATATTCAACCTTATCCGAAACCAATGCCCCACCACCGGAGGTGGTAATAATTTTATTGCCGTTGAACGACAAAATACCAAATTCCCCAAAAGTGCCGCATGCTTTTCCATTGAGGGTGGAGCCCAATGCTTCAGCGGCATCCTCAATAACAGGTATCTCAAATTCATTTGCAATCGCCAGTATCTCTGCCATTTTTGAGGGCATTCCGTACAAATG
>JAYVUL010000233.1:0-2006 GCA_043787935.1 Chitinophagaceae bacterium
TGCAGTAATCATAAGCAAGGGAGTATAAATGATTCACAAAATTGCTGGTCACCACGGCAGCCACATGCAATTTTTGCCGGTAGTCATCGTTTGCCTCCATCACCTGGCTGGAAATGCTGTTGGCAACTGTTTCTATTACATTCAGGGTGTAGGCATTGTTTGCGTCAATCAGCAGGGGTATCTGCAGGTGGGTGTCCGTATCTTCTTTTCGTAAACTCTGCAGGGGATACAGCACTCCGTAATTGATTGAAATATCTTTCAGCACTTCCCTGGAAACAGAACCGGCGGTGTGTACAATCACCTTATCGCCTACCTTAATATTTTCTTTCAGGTCATTCAATGCTGCATCAGACATGGCTACAATATACAGGCTGGCTGTTTTATCAATATCATCGAAATTGCTGGTTGCAGTGCACTGCAGCTCATCTGCAAGTACTTGTGCAGTATCCATTTTACGGCTGATCACCTGCACAATTTCATAACCTGCCTTTTTTATCAGCCGGCCCAATACCGTAGCTACATTTCCCGCCCCAATGATTACAACTCTCATATCGTTATATTTGTTTGGATGAAAATAAAGAAAATTGCAGCACTAAATTATATCAGGGCAAAATTTAAAATTCTTTCTCTTGTATCCACACGCAGGGCAGCCTCGGAAGCCTTTACCTTATTTTGCACCCCCCTTGAAAAATCAGCTATAAAGAAGCCTGTTGTTTTCAACTTTGCGGAAACCCTCTATGAGCAGGTAAACGGCCTGAAAATAAAAGGCTACCGCTGGAATAAAGACAAATCGGTAAAGGTGCTGATACTCCATGGTTTTTCTTCAGCTGCCTATAACTTTCACAGTTATGTATTGCCGCTGGTAGAAAAAGGATATGAAGTACTCGCCTTTGATGCCCCGGCTCATGGCGGCAGCGAAGGCAAAACTATAAACGTGCTGGAGTACTGCCAGGTGATCATACAGATAATGAATAAGTATGGCCCGGTAAACCGGTTTATATCCCACTCCTTTGGCGGCATAGCCTTATGCCTGGCTTTAGAAAAAACAGCTCATGATGAAAAAATAAAAATGGTATTGATAGCGCCTGCTACCGAAACCACCACAGCCATTGACAGCGCCTTTACACTGCTCAATATAAAAAACAAAAAAATAAGAACGGAATTTGATCACATCATCTTTGAAAAAAGCGGCCATCATACAGAATGGTTTTCTATTAAACGGGCAATGAAAAATATTAAGGCATCCACTCTTTGGATTCATGATGAGGAGGATGACACTACACCACTGAGCGATGCATTAAATGTAAAAGAACAGCAGTTTCCCAACATCAGGTTTATCATCACCAAAGGCCTTGGGCACAGAAGGATCTACAGGGATGAAACAATAAAAAAAGAAGTATTTGATTTTCTGTAATACCCGTTTTTAAAAACCCATTTTGGTAAGAAATGTTTTGATTTTTCAATTTTAAAGTAATATTGCAATAACAGACGGCTCGATTATTGAGCAAGATGCAGCACAAAGGTATGCCGTACAAGTGGGTGACACAATCCTGCAATAGAAGGATCGAAACGAAGTACCACAGCCTGTTCCAAAGAAAATAAAACATCATTATGGCGAAGAATTTGTTGATAGTTGAGTCCCCTGCGAAAGCAAAAACAATTGAAGCAATTTTAGGAAAAGACTTTGAAGTGAAGAGTTGTTATGGCCATATCCGTGACCTGGAGAAGAACGATATGGGCATAGACCTCAACAATAATTTTCAACCGAAATATATTATTTCGCCGGAAAAAACAAAGGTGGTGAATGACTTAAAAGCACTGGCAAAAAAAAGTGATGAAGTATGGCTGGCATCGGATGAAGACCGGGAAGGAGAAAGTATCAGCTGGCATTTGGCGGAAGTATTAAAGCTTGATCCAAAAACCACCAAACGAATTGTATTTCATGAAATCACCAAACCTGCCATTCAGAAAGCGGTGCAGAATCCACGCACCATTGATATGAACCT
>JAYVUL010000234.1:0-5318 GCA_043787935.1 Chitinophagaceae bacterium
CTGGTTCCTGCTGATACGGGTGCTGAAGATTTTTCCTTTTTTGCGCAGAAAGCGCCTGGGTTGTATTTTTTTATCGGCGGCTTACCTAAGGGAAAAGACCCAAATACTTCAGGGCCGCACCATACGCCTCAATTTATTATTGATGACAGTGCATTTAAAACCGGGTTGAATGCCTTCTGTAATTTGGTGTTTGATTATATGGAAAGGAATAAGAAATAATTCAATAAAAAGTACACCGGCATTGCCGGTGTACTTTTTATTGTGATAAGTTGCACCACCTATCAACAAGTGTATTGAAAATTAACCTCCTGCCTATGCAACAGGTTTTGACTGCCAACAGGAAACGAATTGAATCCATTGACCTGCTTCGTGGCATTGTTATCGTCATCATGGCACTTGATCATGTAAGGGATTATTTTCATGCCGGTAATTATGTATATGACCCGACAGATATGACGCAGACCAATCCAGCGGTATTCTTTACCAGGTGGATCACCCATTTTTGTGCGCCGGTATTTGTATTTCTTGCAGGTACTTCTGCAATATTGATTGGAGAAAGGAAAACAAAAAAAGAATTATCGCTTTTTTTATTGAAGCGTGGATTGTGGCTAATGCTGCTTGAACTCACTGTTATCAACTTTGCATGGAATTTCAATCCTGCATTCACCTTTACCAGGCTGCAGGTTATCTGGGTGCTTGGCCTGGGTATGGTTTGCATGAGTGCCATCATTTACCTGCCGTCAAAAATAATTTTAGCAGCAGGCCTGCTCATTTTGTTTGGGCATAATGTATTAGACAACATACATGCAACCGGCAACAGCTTTCCCGATTTTTTATGGTGCGTATTGCATGAACGCAAACGATTCACTTTCAGTGAAGGTCATCTTGCCAGCACCGGCTATCCCATCCTTCCCTGGCTTTGCATTATGATGCTGGGGTATTGTTTTGGGAGCCTCTATAAAAAAGGAATGGATGCAGCGTTGCGGAAAAAATATTTATTAATAACAGGTGTTGCCGCCATAGTACTCTTCCTGCTGGTAAGGGGAATAAATTGGTATGGCGATATGAAGCCCTGGGCTGTACAGCAATCTTTTATACTAACCGCCTGTTCTTTTTTGAATGTAACAAAATATCCTCCCTCCCTGCTGTACACGCTGATGACACTTGGGCCTGCATTGATTGTGCTGGCCTTACTTGAAAAACCATTGAACCCTTTGAGCAGCATGATCATTCGGATTGGCCGTGTGCCAATGTTCTTTTATATCCTTCATCTTTTCCTTATCCACCTGCTGGCCATTGTTGCCGTTGTATTAAGCGGCAGGCCCTGGACGGATATGATTTTTATCGCCAACATGAATGCAAAGGACAGCCCCTGGTTAACCGGCTATGGTTTTTCATTGGGGGCAACTTATTTGGTTTGGCTATTGGTAGTGCTGTTGTTGTATCCTTTATGCAAATGGTATGATAAATATAAAAGCGGCCATAAGGAAAAATGGTGGCTGAGTTATTTGTAAAATCATAATGCAATCAACATGATAAATAAAGCAACGGCAATTTTAATACTATTCCTGTGTGGCTCCCGATCATTAGAAGCGCAGGTAGCTGTAAGCAGAGAGCCACGGCATAAAAACGTATTGGAAAATAAATACCTCCGGCTTCTGGATGTATGGATACCACCCGGCGATACCACGAAGTTTCACATTCATTCAACGCCATCGCTGTTTCTGCAATTTACAAGCACCCGGGTAGGGGTGCAAATAAAAGGAGGAGAATGGGTAAAGAATAAAAATGAAAAAGGTAGCGCTTCCTACAGATCTTTCGTTAATGATACGCTTGTGCACCGGGTTTCTAATTTGGATACCTCTATGTTTCATGTTACAGATATTGAACTGCTTTCGGCTTACCAGCCAATAGTATCAAAAGCGGTTTTACCCTTTACCGTATTGTTTGAAAATGAAAAGGCTGTTGCATACCGGTTAACCGATGCAACAATACATTCAAAAATAATAAAAGGCCGGGGGCCAATCGTGGCGGCATTGGTTGAAGGAGAGGAAGTCATTTATCATGATGCCCAGGCAAAAAGATCAATCATGATAAAAACGGGAAAATATTTATGCATAAAACCCGGCACTGCTTTTTATTTTACTTCAAACAGAAAAGAAGCAATAAACCTGGTGCTTTTTGAAATTAAATAGAGGAGCACTAAAAACAGCCAGGGCAGCCGCCGGCAGGGAGCAATAGGATGCGACAATCCGGGGTCAATAAGGCCTGATCAACAAATGCCCGCTTTTTTATACACTGGCCATTAAATTTGCTCCTGAATAATTCGAAAGAGAATCTTATATTTAGACAAATAAACCAACTGCTTTGCAATGACCAGGAAGTATAAAAGCGATCGCATTGAATGGAAACATGTGACAGACCCTAAAAACGTGGCCCTGATCATTTTTGGAACCGGGCTGGCTGTATTGGCGATGAAGGGGTTTATGATACCCAATCGTTTTATGGATGGAGGCATTACCGGCATTTCCATCCTGCTGCATGAGGTATTTCATATCAATATCAGTTTTTTGGTTATCATCCTTAACGCACTGTTTATTTACCTGGGATACCGAAGGATTGGAAAAACCTTTGCCGTGCAAACCACCATTGCAGTAGCACTACTTTCCCTCGGGCTGCTTTTTATTAACATCAATCCCATTACTACAGATAAATTGCTGATCGCCATTTTTGGGGGAATCTTAATTGGGGCAGGCGTTGGTTTGGTAATAAGAGGCGGCGGTGTGATTGACGGTGCAGAAGTGATTGCCGTATTTACCAAGCGGAGAACTGGTTTTTCCAATACTGAAATTGTGATGTTGTTTAATACGATTATTTTTTCTGCAGCGGCTTTCCAGTTTGGTATTGAAACTGCAATGTATTCCATCATCACCTATTTTACTGCAACCAGGGCAACAGATTATGTAGTGGATGGAATAGAAGAATTTACTGCCATGAATATTATTTCCGCACAACAGGAGGAAATTAAAAGTTTTTTGGTAAATGAATTGGGTAAGGGCATTACGGTGTACAAAGGCGAAAGAGGCTACCTGCCCGGAAGTTTTGATATCAGGACGGATTGCGAGATTATAGTCACCATCGTTACCCGGCTGGAAATAAAACAAATACAGGATGCTTTGATAGAGATTGACCCCAAAGCATTTGTATATATACAAAGTATAAAGGAAGCCGCCGGGGGGATTTTAAAAGCCAAGGCACATGCGAAGTAATACCTATTATTTTGAAGGGGAATAAAAAAACACAAACAACGGGGAAACTGTTTTGACTCAATGGGTTCCTTGATATTACAGTATGGTTTTGCTGACAATGATTTTACTGCTGTAAACAGTGATCCACTGCAGGTAATAGTAACAGCATTCCCCCGAAAATTTTGGGTAAAATATTCCATCTATTTTTTACCAACAAACCAAAGGGCAAGCGAACCGGATTGGGTTTATCTTTAAACTACGATATTGTAAAAGTGCATGGCGGGGATTTGAAGGCAGAAAAGAAAGAAGGGCAGGGAAGTGAGTTTATTGTTCAGTTACCGATTTAGTAAAAAAGCAACTATGAAGAAGTTGATCCTTTTGTTGGTATTTTTTTTAGCAATATCTGTTGTTCACTCACAAAATAAATATGCCGACAGCCTTAAGCAACGACTGGCTGATACAAAAGCGGAGGATACTTCCAGGGTATTGGCCTTAAGTTCGCTTGCAGATTATTATGGTTTTCTGCAATTTGACAGTTGCCTTTTTTATGCAAACCAGGTTTCTGTGCTTTCCCAAAAGCTTGATTACACTTATGGAAAATTTTTAGGTTACCGCAGTACTTTCTTTGCCTTGAATTGCCAGGGCAACTATCCCAAAGCCCTGGAAGCTGCATTAAATATTCAAAAAATTGCTGAACAATTAAAAAACAAAGTGCCGTCGGTTATGGCGCTGGCTTCTTATTTTATTGGAACGCTTAACAGGGAGATGGGTGATTATACCAATGCTGTTAGCCAGCTCCATCAGGCAATAGCATTGCATGTAAGCTGCAAAGAACCTTTGCCGGAAATATTTTTTGCATTTGCCCAATTGGGAATTTTATATGGAAGCCGGCATCTGCCAGATTCAGCATTATGGTATGCATATAAAGCCTATGAACTGGGCATGCAATCAAAAAAGTATAAAAAATTCTTTTCACTGGCAATTAGTACATTAGGTAATATACTTATGGATATTGGTGATTATGAAAAGGCAGGCGAATTATTCAGATTTGGTATTACACAAAGTGGTCTTTACAATAACATTTATTTCCAGGCAAAAAATTATAATAACCTTGCAAACCTATACATCAGAACAGGAATAAAAGATTCCTGTATCTATTATGCAGGAATTTCGCTTCAGTTGTGCCGGGAACACAATTTTGGAGAATATACCTATGATGCCTGTGAGATATTAACTAAAGTATATGATACAGAAAGTAAAGCAGACAGCACACTCAAATACATGAAAATTATGCTGGCCGCAAAAGACAGTGTATTTAGCCAGAAAAAAGGCCGGCAATTCCAGCAGTTTGCATATAAAGAAATAGAACGCTTGCAAAAAATTGATGCCGCTAAAGAAAGAAGGCAGAACCAGGTCAGGACGTCTTTTTTTATTGCAGCATTGGTCGTATTTTTCTTACTGGTTATTATTCTCTACAGGAACAACAGGCAAAAGCAAAAGGCAACATTGAAAATTGAAAAAGCATATGCCGAATTAAAATCAACACAGGTGCTACTTATCCAATCAGAAAAGATGGCTTCGCTGGGGCAGCTTACGGCCGGTATTGCACATGAAATTCAAAACCCATTAAATTTCGTCAATAATTTTTCGGAAGTAAACGGAGAGTTAATTAAGGAATTAAGGAATGAAATAATGAATGGAAACATGGATGAGGTTGCTTCTATTGCAAATGACATAGCATTCAATTCTGAAAAAATAAATCATCATGGCAAGCGGGCTGATGCTATAGTAAAAGGAATGCTGCAGCATTCGCAAACAAGCTCTGGCCAAAAAGAACCAACGAATATCAACAAATTGGCTGAAGAATATTTGAGACTCGCTTATCAGGGACTTCGGGCAAAAGACAAGACTTTCAATGCAACCCTGAAAACCGATTTTGATGAAAGCATTGGCAACATCAATATTATCCCGCAGGATATTGGCAGGGTGATACTCAATTTAATTACCAATGCTTTTTATGTAGTTGATGAAAAGAAAAAACAACAACCGGAAGGCTACGAACCAACTGTT
>JAYVUL010000235.1:0-30871 GCA_043787935.1 Chitinophagaceae bacterium
TTTCATTCAATTGTTCAATTATTTGAGAGATGGTATTTGTGGCCATTTATTTAACCTGACATTGAGGATTAAAGATAAAAGTTTTCAGGCTTGCAATCACTTTCTGATAAATAATAGCAGGTAGTTTTTACCTGGTGAAGAAATCGGTAAAAAAAAACAGGGAAAACAAATTTTTAAAAATAAAAAAAAAACTATACTTTAACACTTAATAACATATAGCTATCCAGCAGCTATATCCTAATAATAACCTTAAAACTGTTTTTGAAATGAAAAAAGTTATCCTGCTTGTTACGAGCATGCTGGCATGTATTTTCATACTTGTTAGTTTTTCCACCAAAAAGAAAACCATTTCCATTGTAACAAAACCAACCGCCGGCATTATTAATTGCCTGCCTCCTGCGCCCACACTTATTACTGCAGCCGCTTTTAAAGCAAAGTATGAACCCCTTTCAGTTAAAGTGCGAAAAAATGTTGATGTGCTTACCTCGTATGAAATCAATGCGATCAAAACAGGGATAACCAAAATGAAAGCATTGCCCTACACCGACCCCACCAGTTGGCTGTACCAGGCCGCCATACACGGCACTACTTTAACCGACAACCTCCCCTCCTGGAATTCCTGTCACAAGGCAGGTGAAGGTTTTTTTTTCCTGGCCTGGCACCGTATGTACTGTTATTTTTTTGAGCGCATACTAAGGGCTAAATCAGGCAAGGGCAGTCTAACGCTGCCTTACTGGGACTATCAAACCGACCCGGTATTGAATGCTGCCTACCGCGACAATAGTGCTGGTAACCCATTGTATGATGCTTCCAGGAATCCTGCTGTCAACAGTGGAGGAGTATTACCTACCAGCATTTTGACAGCGTTTGGTAATGCACTTAATTTTATTCCTTATTATGATTTTCAATACAATCTGGGTGGGCCACATGGCTCTGTGCATACCACGGTTAACGGCAATATGGCCAGTGTATCCACAGCCGCCAAAGACCCTGTATTCTGGCTGCATCATGCCAATATTGACCGGCTGTGGGAAGAATGGCTGCGCAAATGCAGTGGCAGGGCTAATCCTGTAGATGATACCTGGCTAAATAAAACCTTTACTTTTTTTGATGAAAATGGAGCTGCCGTCAGTATGAAAGGAAGCCAGGTGGTTAAAATAGCCACCCAGTTAAATTACAGGTATGATGATATGTCTTCTAGTTTTACTTGCCCAAGCAGCAAAGGGAGCTTTAGCAAGAAAGTATTGCTGATAAAAAAAGCATCTCCTGTTAAATTAAAAGGGCAAAACGTAAAAGCAAGTTTCACACCCGGGGAATCCGGTATGCTTGAATCTTATATAAGGACGAATAACAAAACAAATTTTAATTTTTCAAGCCGCACTACACCTGATAAACTGGTACTCACTTTTGACGGCATTAAAATTGACCAGATGCCCCAGGGCGTGGTTGAAGTGTACCTTAACCTTCCTCCAGGTGAAACTCCCGTTTGTTCCAGCAAACACTTTGTCGGACTGCTTGATCTTTTTTCTGCTGAGCATCATTTAATGCATCCTGCACGGCGAATGGAAGACCTGGATCAAAATGAGCTTGATGCCAGTAAGGTTGCACAAGCCCTGGGGCTTACCTTAGCAGATTTAAAAAAGGCGGAAGTGTCTTTTTATGTCAGAGGCTGTACATTAAAAGGAAAAGAAGTGAAAACAGAAGCCCAGCTAATGATACAACAAATTCAATTTTATATAGCTCAATTTAAAAATTAACTACTAATAGGGATAGTACCGGTAGCATGTCTCTGGTTATTTATTGCTTCCTGCAGAAACAAGCAGGCAGATAAATACCGGGAATTTTGGCGAAGTTTTTCTGTTATTTAAAAATGATACCCTGCATGCCACCAGTATTGTCCCTTTTGTTTTACAATATCCTTATTCTGAAAAGACAAGGAACATTTATAACCAGCAGAAGGATTTCATTTAAAGCCGGGGAATTGAGGCCTGCAGTTGTGCCAATGGTGCAAACTGCAGTTCGGCAGAAAGGAAAATCACCGGTATCCCAATAGCACCATCCCATTAGTGCTCAACAAAATCCAAATCTTTTCCAAATGTTTCAGTGCTGTACAGTACCGAAACAAAGCCAATAACCATAATAAGGATTCCGGTAACCCATGCAGCGGTAACATAATTACTGAACATGCCCGGGCTGCGCAAAAATCGAAATAATAATAAGATCAATGGAAGAAAACCCCTGACCAAATTGGGAATGGAAATGGCTGCTGTAGCCCTGAGATTGGTGCCAAACTGTTCAGCACTCATAGTAATATACAGTACGGAAATGCCGGAGCCAAAACCAAGCCCCATGCAGATCAGGTACATATTAAAAGCAGTACCCCCACCTTTTAAGGCAAAAAATAAGAACATAAAAATGGCAGTGATGCCATAATAAATGAGCAGCGTCTTTTTCCTGCTTTTAATATAATTACTAAAAAAACCTGCACCCATATCCCCAAATGCCAGTGCTGCATACTGCAGCATCAATGCTTTGGGCTGGTCAAAATCCTTAATGTGAAACTGGTTGGCAAACTCATCAGAAAAACTGATCAGCACGCCAATGATATACCAAACCGGCAAACCAATTAATATGCTACGCAGGTAACGGAAAAACCTTTCCCGGTTATTTAGCAGCATCCAGAAATTACCCATTTGCACCTGCACGTGTTTTACCCCTTGATACATCCGGCTTTCCAACACACTTACCCTTAAAAACAATAATGCTATGCCCATCCCTCCGCCAATAAAATAACAAAGCCGCCAGTTTTCGTTACTCAGCAAGTGAACATAGTATGCAGCAATAGTGCCCATCACGCCGCTGGTAGCAATGATGGCAGCAGCGAGCCCACGTTTTTCTTTTGGCAACAATTCACTTGTTAAGGTGATACTGGCACCCAACTCACCAGCCAGGCCAAGCCCGGCAATAAAACGGAGCAAGGTATACTGGTTTATATCTGTAACAAATCCATTGGCAATGGTGGCTAATGAATACAATAATATAGAACCAAAAAGCACACTCTTTCTCCCCTTTTTATCTCCCAGTATACCCCAGGCAATACCACCTATGGTGAGGCCAAGCATTTGCCAACTGATAATACTCTCCCCGATATTTTTCATGTTGGATGCAGCCACCCCCAGTTCCCTGAAACTTGATTTCCT
Organism: Chitinophagaceae bacterium; assembly: GCA_043787935.1. Classification (GTDB taxonomy): domain Bacteria; phylum Bacteroidota; class Bacteroidia; order Chitinophagales; family Chitinophagaceae; genus Ferruginibacter. Next base: position 3,201 of record JAYVUL010000235.1, read on the forward strand.
TACAATATTAAAAAGCAGCAGGTCGTATATATCAACAAAAAAACCTAATGCACCAACAATGACGGGGAGGGAAAAAATACCATATTGTTTTTGTTGCATGGTGCAGTGCAGTTTTGTTTAGGGCGGGAAGATAAAAGAATAAATGGAATAATATCTTTTACACTGCCCCGGAAAGCTGAATAATGCTTTATCAAAATATTACCGTTGTTTGAAGTAACTTCTTCAATCATCCCCCACAGCACAATTGTTCCGAGTTGTTATACTTATGTGAAAGCAGCAACTTCAGTTAGATTATTGCCCTTGTAAACAGTCAATACCTCCAGTAATAAAGAAAACAATTTTTACCAATAAAAAAATGTCAAATGAAAACGAATGATTTACCAGCGGCCTATTTAAAAAGCAGGAGTTTTTCTCTTGCAACAATCACTGCCTTTCTGTTACTAAGCAGCTTTTTTACTACCCCGGCCCTGGCCCAGGAAACCAGGCGTGGCGGAGAAAAAAATGGCACAGCACGTGAAAGTGGAGGCAGGGATGCAACAGCAAGGGAACAACCTATCCGGGGACAGCGGGAAATTAACAGGGGGCAGGATGTAGCAATTAACAGAAACAATGGCAACAGGGAATTTAACCGTAACAGAAATCCTGCAGGCATTGAGAGGAATAATAATCCGGCAAATGCTGACCGCAATTTCAACAGGAACAGAAACAATACAAGCGGCATTAACAGGGAAAGAAATTACAACCCCGACAATAGGAACCGCAACTATGGCGCAAACAGGAATACCTATTCTGGCAGGCCCGGAAACCGCAACCGGCCCATTACAGGCACTTTAAACAGACCAGGCTACCGCCCGGTATATGGTTATAACAGAAGGCCCGTTTATGATCCCCGCAACCCAAGCTGGAGGTATGGTTACCTGCCAAGGCGCAATAGTTATTTTTACAGCCTGCCAACAACCTACCTGAGTTTAAATTTTGGAGGTATAGGGTACCGCTACTGGGATGGGGTTTTCTACCGCCCGTACAACAACCTGTTTACCGTGATTGCCCCTCCAATTGGTATTTATCTCAATATCCTGCCAGTGGGTCACAGGAGAATTTATGTTCATGACTATCCCTATTATTACTATAATGGCACTTACTATGATCAGCGTGGAAGTAATTACTATGTAGTATCTCCACCAGTGGGAGCCATAGTAGAAAGTTTGCCTGCAGGTTATGAAACTGTAGTGATAGATGGAGAAACTTTTTACACGGCAGACGGCGCCCAATACAAACCAGTGGTGCAGCAAAGTGGTGAAATCTGGTATGAAGTGATCAAAGCAAACTAGCCAGATTTTTCCGTATTGTAAAACCGGAATGGGACTCACCTTTCCGGTTTTTTTTGAATGAGGTAATTAGCGGTATCAATACGGCTTCACATCATAGCGCACTTTTATTAAATTATTTTCTCCCAGGATGGTTTCCAGTGAAAAAGATTTTCTTTTTTTCCCATCAATAATTTCTATGATAGAGGTATTGGGTGGAATTGATCCCAGGTTATCTGCAGAAAAAGTGATGGTATTGGCCCCCGGTTTTAATTTAACGGTAATGAACTGTGGCCTTGTCTTTACAGGGAAACCCTTTGCTATCCAGCTTCCATTGATATTAACAGAGATGCTGTCACCATCTTCCACCGCATCATCCCAGATAGCCAAAGTGAGCTGTTGTGAAGTGGAGATGATACCTCCCATCAGGCGTTCATTACCCTGTAATTTCTTTTCTCCCATGGCAACGGGATCATATTCTTTGAAACTGATATCCTTTTCTTTGTCATGACTGCAATAAATTTTGGCTACAATGAACGATGCAGCACTGTCTCCCCTGTTGGAAAAATCAACATTGAATTTTTTAGTACCCAATTCAATATCCAGTTTGCCCTTGTTGGGTAATTCATTTCCAAAGTTATCTGCAAACAGTACCAGCATATTTATGCCGGTATCCAATAGAATATCTTCTGTGTGTGGCTTTTTGTTTAAGGTAACCCGGTCAATGATGATTCGTCCGTTTAGTGCAACAGAAACGATATCATCTTTTTTATTCCCTGATAGATGAAGGAGGCCATCCTGGGTATTCAAATGAATTGTGTCGAGTAATCCAAAATAAGCCGGTGACAAAGCGGGGCTGCTAATCCTTTCGCTGTATGCATCTTTCCATGAATTGCTGTTTATTTTCGTTAGTGTTATCTCTGCTTCTTTCAGGAAATTGATCAGGCGCACGGCTGTTGGTTTATGTACCTTATCAAGCTGCAGCGTATCAGCTTTTGGAACAGGTAATGGTTTTAACTGAAGCCGGTTAACCGTTAACGTTGGTATCCCTTTAAGGTCGCGGCTGTAATCAAAGATGCCATTCAAAAAGAAAATGCCGCTTCCCAGGCTAAATGGTTTTTCAATGCGGGGAAATTTATTTTTACTGATACTTAATTCCCTGCTGTTTTTTTTAACGAGCAACAATTCGTAAACAGCTGAAAAGCTGTCGCATTGCAATATTAATTTAGCCGGGTAAAGCACAGTTTCTTCAGCAGCAGCAATTTGCAATTCAATATATATCGGTGAATTGGATGCATCAGGATGGTATTCCATCCGCCATGTTCCCGGGTAGTTATCGGATTGGGCAAATGATTTATCCAAAATAAACAGCAGGTAAAAAAATAATATCAGTGTATTCCTGGTCATGTAAGCATGGTGCGGTAAGTTCCGCAATTTTTAAATTTTGCCGCAAACTATGAAAACTTTTCAGCACCTGGCCAAAAGGATTGTTTGGTTTAAGTTAAATCACTGTTTGATAACTGTAACACAGGGTACGTAAATTAAAAATACTGGTATCACCAAAGCTGCCCTCAAGGGAAAAATTTGGCTGTGTATTAAATTTTCCCGGTAAAATATTGCCTGCTGTTATTTTTAAACAAAGTAATTTTAGGTATCAATCATCACAAAATAAGCAATCATGGAACATAAAAAACGCCTGGAAGAATTAAACAAAGAAGCACTGGAAAAGCTGGAAGATTATATGAAAACAAAAAGCGAAGCCGCTGCGGAGCACCAGGAAAAGATTGGTACCGCTAAAGATAAATGGCAGGCTGCCTGGAATGAATTTTTAGAAACACTGATGGTGCTGGAAAAACTGGAAATTTAATCGCCGGTATTTTATTCCCGGCATTTGGTAACTTTATTCCTCATCAAATAAAAAGGAGGTATTCATGCAATCTGCAGATCAACCATGGACATCTCCGGTAACCACAAATTAACCGGTTGTTCAGTAAATACCTGACCGGCCTATGCAGCTGGTGAGCCATCAGTTTAGACTGGTGGCTTTTTCTTTTACCGTATAAAGATGAATCGACTGGCCCACTAATTTCCACTGGCCATTTATTTTTTCTACAATCCGTATTTCATAAGAGTAATTTTTTTTACCATCTTTAGCAGTGGATTCCTCCTTATGGCTTACCCATGCATAGTTCCCCTTTATACTCATCCTGTAGTCGGTATTTACAGAAACACCCCCAATATCCATACTGCCGGGCGTGGGGTTGATCATGTGTGATGGTGGAATATCATGAGTTGTGCCATCAGCGGTTGAAACCAATATCCGGCTGTAAGGTTGTATCTTCCAGCAGTCTGCATGCCCTTTTATATCACCCGCTCTCCATGTGGCAGATTCCTTTTCCAGCAGCTGTTTAATTGCTGTTGCTTCATCTGTATTTTGATGACAGCCAATGGAGATGCAACTTATAAGAAAATAAATATTAAATTTGTTTTTCATCCTGGTGTTATTGACGGTATTATCTGTAAAGGTAATGTTTGTGTTTGGCTAAAAGCTGTGTTAGTCAGGCTATCTGCGGCTTCAGGGATATTAATAGTAATAATTTAAACTAAGTTTTGTAACTTTAAAGTTCCTATTTCCTTCCCGGCAATTTCATAACCTGACTTTTTAAATTATTAAATACCAAAAACGAAAAAAAATCGTTCTATAAAATTGCTTTATCCCACATTTAAATCAACTGCATTATGAATGCCAAAAAAGTTTCTATTTTCCTTTTCGCATCAGTGCTTGTAATTATTGGTTGCGGAAAAGAAGACCACTTTCAAATTCCGGAAGTTGCCAAAGGTGCCAATCAATACAGCGGCGAAAAAGTAAGGAATTATTTCGATCTGCTCTGCACAATTTCGAAATCCACACCCGGGTTCTTTCCGCCTGAAGTAGCCCGTTCTTACGGTTATGTAGGTATAGTGAATTATGAAGCGGTACAACACGGAATCACCGGGGCACAAACCCTTGCCGGGCAATTAAATGGCCTTAATGAAGCGAGCCTGCCTAAAATAATCGATGGGCTATCGTACAATTGGGCAATTGCATCCAACGCAGCGGTTGCTGATATGATCCGGAAAATGTATCAAACAAATATTACAGCTGCCAACAGTCATTCGGTGGACAGCATGGAAGAAGCCAACCTGGGCGAATTGTCGGCCAGTGAAAATACTGAAGTGGTGAGCCGTTCTGTTCAATATGGTAAAGCAGTATCTGCAGCTATCTATGATTATTCAAAAACAGATGGTGGTGACAAAGCGTATATGGATCCTTTCCAGTTGCCTTATACCATGCAGCCTGATTCATTCTGCTGGGTGCCTACGGGTGCTGCCCTGCACCCGGTAAGCCCTTATTGGGGCAACAACAGGCCCTTCCTTGCTGCTGACGTTACAAATACTCAGCCATCGGCTCCCATACCATTTTCCTCCATGGCGGGTTCGGCCTTCTACAGGGAAGCAATGACCGTTTACAACCAGGTAAACAATAACGGGCTGGAACAGAAAGAAATAACAAAATACTGGGCAGACGATCCCTTTAATACCTGCACCCCTACGGGCCATACATTTAATATTCTTTCCCAATTGCTGCAGGAAGGCAGGGCTACATTAGAAAAAACGGCAGTTGCGTATGCCCGGCTTTCTATTGCAGAAAATGATGCTTTTATCAGTTGCTGGAAAGGTAAATACAAATATGTGCTGATAAGGCCCGTGAGTTATATTAAACTATATATCGATCCATCCTTTACCACAGTAATAGGCACTCCTCCTTTTCCGGCATACACATCAGGGCACTCCTGCGAAATGGGTGCCGGTTCCAGGGTGTTTATCAGTCTTTTTACTGATGGAAGCGGCAATTACCAGTTTACCGATTACAGCCAGCTGCGGTACGGGTTTCAGCCCCGCAATTATTCCAACTTTAATGACATGGCGGATGAATGTGCCAATTCCCGTTTTTACGGCGGCATACATTACCCAATGGATAACAGCAAAGGTTTGCAGATAGGACGGGCCATTGGTGATAATGTAAACCACCTTATCAACTGGCCAGCGAATGTGCACTAAGTTTTTTAAGAATCAATCTTTGACTCTATTGAATACCTCAAATACCTTCCTGAAAAAACGGGGCATTAGCCTGCTCCTGCCATTTATATTTTTTTCCTCCTGCACACAACAGCAAAAAAGCATTAAAGACCTTTCGGATGAATTAGCCAGCTTTGAATGCAGGGCCATCAGTTTGAGGAACCAGCGTTTTGAACTGGCAGATAAAATACGTTTCACCCAGGATACGCTGCTGAATAGTGCCGGTGACACGCTGGTTTTGAATAAAAAACTACTGGCAATGGATGCCGAAAAACAAGCACTGCTGGATAAAAGCATACGCTTGGCTGATACTATAGGTAAAAAGACTGCTATCCTGATGCGGGATTATTTTACCGATAAAAAAAAGGAAATAGAATTTTACCGGCTACTGGAAATTGCCCTGAAAAAAAAAGGCTGCAAGTAATTTTTCCAGAGGGCTAAAAAACCAATCGCTGAATGCGTAGATCAAAAAAGTTTATTGCTTTTCTAACTCGTCAATATTACCTTCAGTGCTTTTTCTTTTTCCGCATTTCCAAATGTTTCATATGCTTCCATCACCTGGTCAAGTCTAAAATGATGCGTAATCAGTTTTTTAGGATCAATTTTTTTTGATTGCACTGTTTTAAAAAGCATTGGTGTGGTAACGGTGTCAACAAGCCTTGTTGTAATAGTAATGTTTTGTGACCATAGCGTTTCCAGGTGAAGGGTAACAGGCTTACCGTGAACACCAATATTGGCAAGATGGCCGCCTGGTGCAACAATGGCCTCACACAGTTCAAATGTAGCTACTACGCCAACCGCTTCAATAGCAGCATCCACCCCTTTTCCATTTGTTAAGCTCCTGACCTTTTCAATGGCATTTTCTTTACCGCTGTTAATGGTATGAGTAGCCCCAAAAGTCCTGGCAATCTCCAGCCGGTTATCATCCAGATCAATCACAATAATTTCTGCAGGCGTATAAAATTGAGCCGTCAATAAAGCTGCCATACCTATTGGGCCTGCGCCTACTATCGCTATCGTATCACCGGGCTGTACTTTTCCATTAAGAACACCACATTCAAAACCGGTGGGTAAAATATCACTCAACATTACCAACGCTTCCTCATCAGCCCCTGCCGGAACAAGATACAGGCTGTTGTCTGCATACGGTATCCTTACATATTCGGCCTGGCAACCATCAATTAAGTTGCCCAGTATCCAACCTCCTTTTTCACAATGGGAATACATTGCTTTCTTACAATATTCGCATTTGCCACAGGAAGTAATGCAGGAAATAATTACATGGTCGCCCTTTTTAAAATTGCTTACTGCACTTCCCGTTTCTTCTACAATACCCACTCCTTCGTGCCCTATGATGCGACCTTCAGTAACTGCAGGAACATCGCCTTTCATAATATGTAAGTCTGTTCCGCATATTGTTGTTTTTAGAATTTTAAGAACTGCATCGGTAGGCTCTTTTATAACCGGTCTTGGTTTTTCTTCCCATGCTTTTTTCCCAGGACCATGATAAACCAATGCTTTCATGGTTTTATTATTTTGTTTATTTTCAACCAGAGAACCAATTGTCTGGCTCCTATTTACTGGTGCTGCTATCGTTGTCATTGTAACTTAAATTAAATTGTAATTGAAATAGTGCAATACAAAGGTGAGTGCCAATAAAACAATAATGATTACACAATAATTGAAAATACTTTCAAGATTGCTACATTTTTCGGCATGACAGGACCAGCTATTAAAGGCAGGAGGATTTAGTATTGGGTTAATGCATCTTTTTTCATTATATTAATTGTTTGCGTGGCCAGGAAAATTTCCTTTTTGCAGAATACCATTCATTTATTTTAGGGTATTACTTCTTTGTAAATTTTACAATGAGGGGACCTGCAATACAGACCTATTTATGCCACCAGGACTACAATAAATTTAACTCAGCACATTAATCGCCTTTTTGTTTCCTGGCATATTGAGGCCTGATAAGCCAGCTTTTGTTATTTTGTTTGCGGAAAACCAGCCAGTAGAAGAAGAAAGTGGTGGTGGAAATGGTCATCATTGGAATACTCCATCCGGGCAATGACTTGCTGAGATTTATTAATAAACCGTCGTTACCAAAATTTCCAAAACCAAATAATGCAGGTACCCGGTACCAGTAATAACAGGATACGCCGGAAGCCGCAAATATGCTGACAAGGCTCCTTTCAAATTTTGAGCGGATGATGGCTGATAGTATAATATAAATGGCTAATGTAATCATCAATCCTTCCAATGGCATTTTATATACTGCTACCAATGTGCTGAGGGTCGTTATTTTTGTTTCATCAGGTACATGAAACCATCCCCAAATAAAACCCGGTAACCCGCCAATGATGAGCAGCCCTCCTATTTTGTGGTAAATTGTTCTCGAAGATGAGGCGGGATGAATATTAGTAGTTGAGTCCGGACAAGGAACTATACAGTTCATACATTGATTACAATGTGCATTGGGTACTGTTGCCAGGACATTTCCACCGTATAATTTTTCTACCGGGTGCACAGGGCATAAGCCAGAACACCAGGCACTTTTCCATTCATAAAAGAAACCCATTATGATACCGGCAAAAACCATTGAGATAATCAATGCTGCAGTGGCGGTTCCATTGTTGTTAAATATGGCATGCCGCAGCGGGATAATAAAGTACAAGGCAATTACGGCAATCAAATTGAGTTTCCCGGATTGCGTGACCGACAGCCGCTTTCTTTTTGATAACCCTAAATGACGTGGTAATAAATTGGTGGTAGCCAAAGGACAAACGTTTCTCCATACTCCTGTTGCAGTAACAAATAATGCAGGGGCAACCGGTATTAAAATATTCCAGAACAATAAAATTCCATATCCCGGGATAAACAATAAACAAAATAATATCCCCGCACCCATTAACCAAACAGCAGCCTGTACTATACGCCAGGTTAAAATGGAACGGGAAGACAACTGTTCTCCCGACTTAATATCAAATCTTGCATCAGCCATAAATAAACTTTGAAAATGTAATGGAAAGCATTGGCAGTTTCAGAAAAGCAAATTAAATAAAAGACAACTTACCAAAAGATGACTTTTCTCATAATGGGAGATGAACCTTACTGAACCTTGCAAAGAAGGGCATTCCTATTTTATTCAGCGGAGTTCCAAAACAGGAAATAAAATGAGTTTTTAAAAAGATAATCACTCAACTAACCGCAGGCATGAGGTTCCTTTATAAGGATGATTTATAGGCATATTATTACTACCAGCATTGTCTCATTTGCCTGGGCAGAGACAGGCTGGTTTGAAGATTCAAAATGAGTTGGTTTTACTTTTCCAGTGATTAATATTAATCTCCTGAAATCTTTCTGAATACAACGTTGGTTTTTATAAAACTGATAATGCAGTAACAGTGAATAACATGGATATTCCCATAATAGATTAATAAGATAATGCTCCTTGTGTTTGCCCGCTGAGTACAACAATTTACTCCAATATCAATTTCAATTAAAATAAGGTATATTTATAGGGAGAATTTGTAACTGGTGTGGTTGCTAACTGTTATGTGTGTCCTGTGCTAATGTAAAAATTGCTTATTGAAAAATACAGCCCTTATACTATTCCTGCTTGCCTGCCACTGCACCGCTTTATGCCAAAACTATATCAGGGGGCAGGTGGTGGATAAACATGGGCAACGGCTGCCTTCAGTAAAGATTGCTTCGGGAGCCAGCAAACAGGTATTTAAAAGCGACCAGTACGGCAACTTTGGCTTCCCGTCGCCTGTGCTTCAGGATACCCTGATGTTTTCTTATGACGGATACGACACCCTTACAGCGGCGGTAAAAGGAGAAGAATATGCCAGGATTATTTTAAAGCCCCTTCCGTCCTCTGTTATTTTTACCAGGGATAATTTTTCTGTCGTTATCCAGGATAAAGGAGCCGGCAATAGCGAGCAAACCTTTAAAAATGAAACTTACCACCGCACCGATGAAAATAATTTTCTACCTACGGCCCGTTCGCCGGGTATTGCATTTTCGGCCAACATCAACCGGGCATCTTACAGCAATGTACGGCGGCTGGTTAACGAGATGGAAAGCCTGTTGCCACCTTATGCGGTGCGGATAGAAGAAATGCTGAACTATTTTAATTTCAACTATACCGAACCGGCCAGGGACAGCATGTTTCATTGTGCATCGTACCTTACCAACTGCCCCTGGAACAAAACAAATGAGCTGCTGTTTGTAAACATCAGCGCCAGGAAAATAGACATGCATAATATTCCGCCCAACAACCTTATTTTCCTGGTAGATGTTTCCGGCTCAATGGATATGCCAAATAAATTACCACTGCTGAAATCGGGTTTTATCAAGATGGTAAAAAGCCTGCGGGCAATAGATACTGTGAGCATGGTAACCTATGGAGAAAATGTGAGCGTACCGTTAGAGGGAGTTTCAGGCGATGAAAAAAATAAGATAACTGCAGCCATTGAAAAGCTAAGTGCCGATGGCCCCACCCCGGGTGAAGCCGGCATCAGGGCCGCCTTTAAAGTGGCACAGCGGCGATTTATCAAAGGCGGCAACAACCGCATTATCCTTGCAGCAGATGGTGATTTTAATGTGGGTATGAGTACCGAAAAAGAACTGATGACACTGATAGAACAGGAAAAGAGATACGGTATTTATCTTACCTGCCTTGGCGTGGGTACCGGCAATTATAAAGACAGCAAACTGAGTGTGCTGGCACAAAAAGGCAATGGCAATTTTGCTTACATAGATAATGAACAGGAAGCAGAAAAAGTACTGGTGACAGACCTTACCAAAACATTGTTTACCGTAGCCGACAATGTGTTCCTGTCCATGAGTTTTAATCCGAAACTGGTGAAGGAATACCGGCTGCTGGGGTACGATAATGAAAATACAATGATGAAGGATTCGGCAATACAACTGAAGGGCGGAGAGATTGGTTCCGGCCATTCGCTGATGGCGGTATTTGAGCTGGTACCTGCAGCAGATACCAACTCACCCGGAAACTGGTTGGCACAGCTGCAGGTACACTACCGGTTACCTTTACAGCAGCAACAATATACTACCGGCTACACCTGCCCCTATTTATTAAACACATTGACCAATGCTGACAACAACCTCAAGAAAGCTGCCAGCGTAGTAATGTTTGGCATGAAGCTGAAAGACTCTGAATATTCAAGGGATATCAGCTGGAGAAGCCTGCAGAAACTGGCTGCCACCTGCTTTGATAAAGATAAATTTTTAGAGAAAGAATTTTTACAACTGATAGGCAAGGCAAAGAAGATGTACACCCATAGAAAAAAGTATGGCGGGGACTATTAGTGCAGTTTTGCTTCTTCAAAACCGCTATCGTTTAACTGGCAGATTTTCTTTTAAACAACAGTAATACTATTGCCCCCGCAACGCCGCAGATTACCCACCATAGAAAAGCTACTCCCAACCTATCAGACCAAAAGCTTCCATTTTTTAACCCCTATATTACGGTTGTAATGATTGGCGAATCCATATGAACTTATTGATATGATGGTTAAATTTTACTATGCTTAAAATAATGATGGCAATCTCTTTCATTCTCCCTCCATGAAGTATTTTAGAAAAGAAGTTTTATAAAAAACGTTTTGCTAAAGCGAAGATGATTAATTCACCCAGCCCAATCAGTAAAAACCAAAAAGAATGGGAACTGAAATTACCCGTGAGCCAAAAATAACAAACAGCGCTAAGGGCGCACACTACCGCAGTAAGGGCAATTCCCCACTTGGCTGCTTCCATCCTTAAATAATTTTTATGGGTCTTTGCATCCGTTTCTTTTGGTTCGGGGCTGATCTTTTTAAGCAGGTAAAGGTTCTCAATGATATCGCATACCCATGGCACCAGCTGCAAAAAAGCCAAAGCTAAAAAAACATAATGGCCAAACTGGAACTGCATTTTGTGCGCCACCTTCCAGCACAATAAAAAAACAGAGCCATATGCCAGTGGCATAAATAAAAAATCAATTCTTAACTGTGCTTTCAGGGCGCTGATTGATTTGGCGGCTTGTGCAGGGGGAAGCAGGTATATCCCTTTTATACAATTCACCAATTCTTTTGCCGTGGCAGGCACTTCAAGTTCCATGATGCTGAACTTTCGCACCACTACATCTTTGGTATAAAAATTAAGGCTTTGCTTCATCATAACAAAAGATACAATAAGCAACAGGCCAAATACAATGGCAAATACCAGCCAGTTATCGAAATAGGTGAAGAGCATATACCTGTATTTGAGTGAGTAATATTACTATTTTTCTGAACCGGGCGCAATATTTCCTGTTAAATCCCTTTGCATTTCCTTTCTTGCCGTTTTATATTCCTCCCAGTTAAAATTGTTAAGAAATTGTGTGGCTGCTTTTGCACCAAGCACAAACATTTCTTTTTTATCTTTATCCTCAAGGAAAAAATTAAGCCAGCCAAAGCCCTTTAATGGAATAACACCAATTCCCTTCTTATAAAAGACATTCTTAATTAAAAAATCCTTGTCGTAATAGAATCTTACCGTATTAAACAGCCGGTAAACATACCCGCCCAGGCTCCATTTTCCTGCATCATCACCTGTATCATTTACTTCTGCTTCCGCACTGTCCTTGCCGTCAACTTTAGCTGTCCGGCCATTGGTGTCAGCCTGTATCAATTGATCCGCAGGGTCTTTATTATCGTCAAGGTCTATCCCAAAAGAGGGTAGCCGGGGCACCTCTACATTGGGATTGTAAAATAGATTAATGGGGAAGTTGGATAAAATACCCCCATCAACGAATCTTGTGGTGGCAGGGGGATTTTCTTCACCCAACGCCTGCCATGCTTTTTTCACGGGATCCGATGTTTGCGGTATCCCGTTGATAAAATAAGATTCAAAAAAAACCGGGATCGACATAGATGCCCTTACAAAGCCTGCAGGCTGGAGTAAATCTTTATCTTCCCGGAACAGGTTCCACATTTTGGGAAACTCAATTTTATTTTGTGTCACTAATTCGGAAGTGATGAAGGTAACGTCTCCGTCAAGCCCTGTTGTTTTTGCAGGGTTATCTGTTCTTAGGTAAAGGCCGGGAACAGGTGTAGAAGCCTTACTGAGCAGATCTGACACGGTTTGTACATCATTTTCAATCAATCGTTTCTTGATCCAGTTGTAAAAGAAATCACCCGGGTTAATACCAAACCCGGAATCTTTCAACCGGGTAATTAAATACAATAGGTAAGCTACAATCAGCACAACCAGCAGGAAGTAAAAACCGGTGATCACAAAAAATAATTTGGTAAAAAAAGACACTACGGGAAATTGATGTTGCAGCCCCAGCAGGATAAAATCAATGACCGGAAATGCGATCAGCAGCCCGATGATCCATTTGATCCACTTGCCTGTTTTTTCGGCAAAATCCTTATGGGTGATAAAATTTTTTATGAGCCACCTTGCTGCAGGGTGCCCATCTACCAGGTCGAAAAAATTAAGATCGCATATTGCTTTCAGTATTTCTTCTGATTTTGCTTTCTTTTTATCCCCCTGTACCATTTTTTTTGTTTCCACGCCGTTTTCAATACTGGTTACCTGGCCGCCTATCACCGTCATTAATGCGGTATTGATGGCACCGGCACTGGTGCCCGCCAGCCTGATAAACCGGATATTCATCTGCTCAAGAATATAAGTATACCCTACCAGGGCCACTCCGAGCACACCTCCCCCCTTCTGTACAAGATTTACATACTGGTGCCCTTCGGGGTCAAGAACGTCTGATATGATAAGCCGCTCGCCGTTTTTACCAAAGCGTTTTTCCAGTTGGTCAAGGCAGTTAAGTACTTCGGGCTGTTTGATAAAATCATCAACAGCTATTGCAGGAATGCTTGCAGCCATAAGAATAGTTTATGGTAATCAGTAAATCAATGTTGAAATGAAGGGTATACATTGTAACCTTCCCGGCATAAATATAAGTCAGGAATAAGTTTTATGCAAGTACTAAATAAAGAGATTCACAGCAGGGATATGAAATAAAATATTTAGCCAGAAAGTGTAATAACGCTATCGGCTGCAGAAAGCTGCATTTGGCTTTTTACAATTATGCCCATTATCAACTTATTTCATGACAACCGTCATTGAAAGGCGATGGCACCAATAATATTTTTTTACCACAATATAAATTTATTTTCAGTTTGAATTAATCATTGAAGAGGTAATTGGAAAGTGAGGAAGTTCTTGCGCAATAAACAAATGATTATGTAATTTAATAAAGCCTAAAAAAACAATGCACTTCCCAATAAAGAACAGTTTCGGAATCTTCATTTTATCGCACCTCTCCTGTTGCCAATAAAAAAGCAGGATTGGTATCCAGCCAACCGACCAACGAGCCAATCAGCCGACCAACTTTTCAGGATGCACTCCAGGAAAAGTCAGTTTATCTATACCTGTTGAAAATTACAAAGTAAAACAGGTCATCATGAAAACATGGCTGAACATACAATTTTTAAAAATGTCCATGAGCACGGACCACCTGCTTAATGGGCATTGGGGGCCTGTTGCAGGTTGTTATAGGGAATGTCTTTACTGCACTGCGTATAATAGGCAGGGCACCAGGAAGCCGGAATTTTCATTTCCCCTTCACTGAAAGAAAATGGATCTATCATAATGATGGATGCAGTTGGAAGGACCGTTTTGACGCTCAACAATTAAAACCTCTGCACCAACCTGCCTGTCAACATCAGCCAACTGAAAAACGGGGTTTACCTGGTAACAGTGATGGCAGGTGATCAACGCATAACAGCAAAACTGGCAGTGGACCAATAGTTTGTTGCGGGTATAGACAGGTATTGATTTTAAAGGGTGGCGGAAATTTCCGCCACCCTCTCTTTATTAATAATTCCTTTACACGAGGTTCTTCCTGTATCCTGTTAATGTATAAAAATATTAGATCTTTCCAAGTCCGGGTTAAATCAAACCAAAAAACAACATAAAAAAGCCGAAGATTGCTCCCCGGCTTTTAAAGCTATTTTATCAGAAGAAAATAATTAAGCTATCTCAACGTCAGCACCCGCTTCAGTTAATTTAGCTTTCAACTCTTCAGAAGTTGCTTTATCTACACCTTCTTTCAAAGGTTTAGGAGCTCCATCTACAAGGTCTTTCGCTTCTTTCAAGCCTAAGCCTGTTAATTCTTTAACGATTTTAACTACAGCTAATTTGTTAGGGCCAGCTGCTTTCAAAATTACGTTGAATGAAGTTTTTTCTTCAACAGCAGCGGCTTCGCCACCACCTGCACTTACCACAACTGCAGCTGCAGCCGGTTCGATACCATACTCTGATTTTAAGAAATCTGCTAAGTCCTGTACTTCTTTTACTGTTAAGCTTACTAAGTTTTCAGCTAATGCTTTTACGTCTGCCATGATGTTTAATTTTTTCCGACTTCACTGCTTTTGCTCCGCCGGATGGTTTAAAAAAATTTGAGAATATAATTAGCAAATATGCAGTGATGCAAATTTGATAATTTAAAAAACTATGCTTCCGGTGTTGCTTCTGCTGCTGGTGCTTCCGCTACGGGTGTTTCCACCACAGGTGCAGCAACTTCTGCTACTGGTGCAGCAACTGCTTCCGCAACCGGGGCAACTTCTGCTACCGGGGCAACTACCGCTTCTGCAGCTTTAGCTGCATCTTTGTTTTGTAAGGCTCCCAACACACGTTGTATCGGAGCGTTCAACAATCCAATGATCTCGCCAATCAATTCATTCTTGGTTTTTATTTTTGTAAGGGCTACCAATTGATTGTCGCCTACAAATACATCACCATTAATGAAGGCAGCTTTCAGCTGGGGTTTTTCGCCCTTGCTTGCTTTCCTGAAACCTGCCAAAATCAAGGCTGGTTGTTTAGGGTTTTCACTGAATAATAAAGCAGTTACTTTATGCAATGAATCGTATACTCCGGTATATTTTTCTGCATCAATACCTTCCAGTGCCTTGCGGATGAGGGTATTTTTTGCCACTTTCATTTCTACCTGCTTATCAAAGCAATGCCTGCGTAAATCAGTTACCTGGGCTACTGTCAGGCTTTCGGTATCGGTAATATAAAAATTGCTGTATTGGCTAAACTTGCCTTTAAGCACTTCTATCACCTCGTTTTTTTCCTGTTTTGTCATAACAAATATTTTTTATCCCCGGCCGGCAGGCCAGGGCAATTCGTGATTAGTTTGAAACTGATTTTGTATCAATTAAAATGCCCGGGCTCATGGTGCTGGCCATGCTTACACCTTTCAGGTAAGTACCTTTGGATGATGATGGTTTTAACTTTACCAGCGCATTGATTAATTCCTGGCTGTTTTCAGCAATTTTTTCAACACTGAAACTCACCCGGCCAACAGACGCATGTATAATACCAACCTTATCAACTTTAAAGGCAATTTTACCACCCTTCACTTCATTAACAGCACCGGCCACATCATTGGTAACGGTACCAGTTTTGGGGTTTGGCATTAAGTTACGGGGGCCTAATACTTTACCGAGTTTACCAATTTTAGGCATTACTGATGGAGTGGCGATAATAACATCCACATCTGTCCAGCCACCTTCAATTTTTGTAATGAATTCATCAAGGCCTACAAAATCTGCACCAGCTGCTTTTGCTGCTTCTTCCTTATCGGGAGTGCAGAGCACGAGTACTTTTTTTGTTTTACCAGTACCATGAGGTAATGAAACCGTACCACGGATGGCCTGGTCTGCTTTCTTAGGGTCTACGCCTAATTTGATATGCAAATCAACAGAACTGTCGAATTTGGTTGTGTTTATTTCTTTAACCAGTGCAGAAGCTTCCTTCAGGGAATAAGTTTTGTTACTATCCACCTTAGCGTTGGCTAATTTTCTTTTTTTAGTAATCATTTTCTAAAAATTTTTTGAGGTGATAATAATTAATTTTCCCAGGGGGCTTTGCCGTCTACAGTAAGGCCCATACTTCTTGCAGTACCTGCTACCATGCTCATCGCACTGTTGAGGGTAAATGCATTCAGGTCGGCCATTTTATCTTTTGCAATTTCTTCTACCTGGGCCCAGGAAACCTTACCTACTTTTACACGGTTAGGTTCTTTACTGCCGCTGGTAATTTTTGATGCTTCCATCAACTGAACAGCTGCAGGAGGCGTTTTAATTACAAACTCAAAAGATTTGTCAGCGAAAACGGTGATTAATACAGGAAGTATTTTCCCTGGTTTGTCCTGGGTCCTGGCGTTGAATTGCTTGCAGAACTCCATGATGTTGACACCTTTTGAACCCAGTGCAGGTCCGATTGGCGGTGCCGGATTAGCTTGTCCTCCTTTACATTGGAGCTTGACATAGCCGGTAATTTCTTTTGCCATGTGTTGTGTTTTTTGGTGATAGCGCCCCGGCATTTTACCGGAGCTCCCAATACAATAAATTCCTAAAGAACTATTTGGATTTGCAAAAGTAAGGGGATTAATTGAAATTGCAAACGATTTTTTCTTTCTTTCCCGGGCCTGCCGTTGGTCTGTACTCAAAAAACTGTGGCATCCGCTCAAAAATGAGCATTTTTTGAACACTTTTTCCGGCTGCATTGCACCGCTAACAGAAAAAACAGCACTGCGGCAGCTATCAATTTTATTGGCCATTGGCTTAACAACTATACTCCATCCACCGGTGATTAAACTAAAATAAGCAACTGCTTTTGGAATACTATTATTACTTCAGCCCGCATCACTGTTATGCGTATTTCACCAATACCCTTATTTTTGCAACCAACAATTTTAAAACTTGATACTCGGGAAAAAATTAATCGTCGTTTTGCCTGCTTACAATGCTGCAAAAACCATTGAGCAAACTTATCGGGAAATCCCGTTTGACATTGTAGATGAGGTAATACTTGTAGACGACAGAAGCAAGGATAACACGGTAGAAGTGGCTGCCCAACTGAATATCAGGCATATTATTATTCATGAAAAAAATACCGGTTATGGCGGCAACCAGAAATCCTGCTATAACAAAGCCAAAGAACTGGGTGCCGATATTGTGATCATGCTGCACCCTGATTACCAGTACACCCCAAGACTGATACACAGTATAGCTTATGTGATTGCCCATGGTTTGTATCCCGTAGTCTTTGGTTCCAGGATCTTAGGAAAAGGGGCATTGAAAGGCGGGATGCCCTGGTATAAATATGTTGCCAACCGGCTGCTTACTTTTATTCAGAATGTATTAATGAATCAAAAATTGTCTGAATACCATACCGGCTACCGGGCATTTTCCAAAGAGGTACTGGAAACGATCCCTTATGAATTGAATTCGGATGATTTTGTATTTGACAACCAGATGGTGGCACAGATCTTTTTCAACGGTTTTGATATTGGTGAAATAACCTGCCCAACCAAATACTTTGAAGATGCTTCCTCCATCAACTTCAGCCGCAGTGCGGTATACGGAATAGGGGTATTAAAAGTAAGCCTTCAGTACCGGCTGGCAAAATGGGCAATTTTTACCGCCCCTTATTTGAGGATTGGTACCCGTTCGTAAAAATAAAAACCATTACTATGGTATAAAAACCTGGCATCGGGACATGCTTTCTCCAATTGGGTTTTATCCTCCACCTTGCAGGAAATATAAACAGGTTTATCTATTTCTCCTTTCATCAGCCATTCATTATCTGAATAGTTTTTATTGGGGTGAGCTTTCATCTCACCATAAAAATATTGGGTATATGATTTATAGCCATAGGTGGTCATATAGCAATCTTCTTTGGCATGGCTTTGCCAGAAGGTAATATTGGCCCGCTGGCTGTACCCTTCAACCCGGTTTATAAAAAAATACAATGTGAGCTGTACATAAACAGCAGTGCCTACAAATAATAGATATACGGCCTGCTGAAGTCGCTGTTTTTTAAACCAGATCAGCGAGATCACAAGAACAAGGATCAGCAATAAGCCGGGCAGAAATTCCCAGCCGGTCCAATGCACCATTGCCTGCAGGTTTTCCACCGCAAATGGATCTTCTTTCAGCAAAGGTGCCAGGGTATTGATATGCTGCCCAAGCCATGCGGCTGCAAATGGTGCAAGTATAAAGGGCAGGCCGCTGATCACCAAAAGCACTTTCATCCAGGGATATATGCGCCACCTTTTATTAGCAATATTGTACACACTTACCGCAGCCAAAAAACTTAGCGGGTAGTAACACAGAGAGGAATAGTGCACAATTTTTGTTGATACAAGCGTGAACAAAATCAGTACCACCCAAAATAAAATCGCCATCCATTTTTTAAAATCAGCAAATTTTCTATCCTGGTCCTCCTTTCGGAAAATGGATTGCAGGAGAAAAACTGATGCGGGAAAACAACCAAAGAATAATACAACAAAATGATACAGGAAGAATCCGCCATGCCCGGCATCTTCTGTGGTGAGCAATTGCCATTGACGGACGGTAAAATCTATCAGGAATTTGTCTCCTCTCTGAATATAATTGATGCCAAACCAAATGCCTGTTACTGATAAAGCAACAACAGCAAATAATAA
Source organism: Chitinophagaceae bacterium (assembly GCA_043787935.1). Taxonomy (GTDB): domain Bacteria; phylum Bacteroidota; class Bacteroidia; order Chitinophagales; family Chitinophagaceae; genus Ferruginibacter. The sequence continues at coordinate 22,152 of JAYVUL010000235.1, forward strand.
CAATTGCGGAACTGATATGAACATCCGGAATTTTTCTGATATCCAGTAAGTAAGGAAGGTGAACCCTGTAATGAGCAAAGCTGCAGGGCCTTTGGTAAGTATGGCTAAGCCCAGGAAAATGCCCCCGGCAATGATCCAGCTGAGATTGGATCGCCGCTGCTTTTTTTCCCAGGCAGATTGAACCAGGCAATAAACAGCCGTAAAAATAAAAAAGTTGAACCAGGGATCGATTATTCCGGATTTAAAATAAAGGTGTGGAAGAACAGTGCCGAAATAAACAAGGGCCCATAACAATCCGAACTGGTGGTCACGTATTTTTTTTCCTATACCATATAACAATGGTAAAACCAACAGGCCTAATACTGCATTGGGGAAACGTGCCGCAAATTCATTTATGCCAAACAGTTTCATGCTGAAGGCCTGCAACCAGAAGAACAGTGGAGGCTTTTCGGTAAAGGGCAGAAAATTGATCTGTGGCTCACCATAATTTCCGCTGATATGCATTTCACGGGCTATCTCGGCAAAATTAATTTCATCCCAGTCAAACAAATGCACATTACCCAGGAACGGGATAAAAAAAACAGCTGCGATAATGATCCATATAAGACTCACCGAACGGGTTGATATCGTCATTTTTACAATTTGCAGGATGAAACAAAAAAGAAAATCTTTTCAACGTATTAAGTTGCCCGGCCAGGAGGAACTGCCGGGACTGTTTTTGTTAAACCTATGGTTTTACTGAAACTCCCTTATTGCCGCAAATTAATACTAAAATCAATACTGTCAATCCATCAATAAACCTATACCGGTGTATCCCCGGGGAAGGTTCAGTTATTCGGCCGGCCCTTGATAATCTTCCTCACATCAACGGTATTTTTATTTCGCTCCAATAGCAGCGATCCGTAAAATCATTATCATCCACCCAAATCCCGTTGAGACAATTAACTTTGCTGCTCAATTATTTTTCGATGACAAAACTCTCTGTCAATATCAACAAATTGGCCACCCTCCGCAACAGCCGTGGCGGCAATAATCCAGACCTGGTAAAAGCGGCATTGGACATTGAACGTTTTGGCGCAGATGGCATCACGGTGCACCCAAGGCCGGATGAAAGGCATATCCGGTATGCAGATGTATTTGAATTGAAGAAAGTGATCAGCACCGAACTGAATATTGAAGGTAACTGCAGGGAAGATAAGTTTATAGAACTGGTGCTGGCAAATAAACCTGAACAGGTTACTTTAGTACCGGATGCCCTGGGGCAGCTCACCAGCAACCATGGATGGAATACCATTGAACATAAAGAATACCTGGTGGAAATGGTCGCCCTTTTTTCGAATGCCGGCATCCGCACATCGATCTTTGTTGATCCGGTGATAGAAATGGTGGAAGGTGCTGCTGCCACCGGTACCGACCGCATAGAACTGTATACCGAAGGGTATGCAACAGCCTACGCTGCCGGCCACCGGGACACTGCCATTGCACCCTATATTGCGGCAGCAGAAAAAGCAAATGAGCTGGGCATAGGCATTAATGCCGGGCATGATCTTGACCTGCACAATTTAAAATATTTTGCCACACATATCCCCCGGTTGGTAGAGGTATCTATTGGCCATGCGCTCATTTGTGATGCCATATACCTGGGATTGGAAAATGTGGTACAGTTGTACAAAAGGCAGTTGCAGGAGTTATAGAATATAGAACACGGAGGACACTGGTTTTGCGGAATTAAAGCGGATCTTAAATTTTGCTTTGCAAAAATATCGGTGCAAAATCAGCCAAATCTGTGTCGTCAGTGTTCTTTCCTAAAGCAGATATTTTATGAAAAGTGGAATGAAAATAATGTTGTTCTGTTTTACCTCCCTTACGCTAATCAGCTGGGACAGGGCCAGCAAAGAAATGGCGAAGGAACATTTGAAAGATAAAGCAACCATCTCCTATTTGAACGATGGATTTCGCCTGGAATATGCAGAGAATACCGGGGCAGCCTTAAGCCTAGGTGATAACTTATCCAGGTCAGCCAGCTTTTGGCTGCTGAGTATGCTTCCGTTGGCATTCCTTTTAGTGGCGTTTGTGTATGTAATAAAAAACTCAGACAAAATGAGTTTACTTAAACTGTTTTCTTTTGTACTCATCATTGCAGGGGGGCTTGGAAATATTTTTGACCGCATTGTTTTTGACCGGCATGTAACCGACTTTATGATCCTCAGTTTTAAAAATATACATACCGGCATTTTTAATTTTGCGGATGTATACGTAACGCTGGGGGCAATACTGCTGTTGCTTTCTTACCGAAAGAATAATGTTGCATGAATTATCGAACACAGATGCCACTGGTTTTGCGGATTAAAAGCGGATCCTGAATTTTGCTTTGTAAAAAATATCAGTGCAAAATCAGTCCAATCCGTGTTATCTGTGTTCCATCCTGCAACAAAAGTTTATTAATCCGAAGACCTGGTGGTTACTGCATTTCTTTTACTGCTTCATTCAGGTATGCCGACAAATTATTAATGGTTCCTGCCACAATTTCAATTTGTTCCTGGGCTTCTTTCCAGTTGCGTTGCTCAATGGCTTCCCTTATTCCGGGTAAAGTTTTTACGCCATAGCCGGTATAAAAGCCGGGGGCATAAATAGCATGCCTGTACCAACCGCGGCGGGGAAGGCCATCCTTTGTAAGTAAGGACTGCTCAGCCTTGTATAGTTTTTTATTCAGTTCATTTTTCTTAGCCATGCTGCTGTTACCTGTGCTGATGGCATCATTTAAACTGTTAGTTGCTTTTTCCAGTACCGTTATTGCATTTTGCAGGGAAGCAAAATTTAAAAATGGAACTTCTGCTTTTGAAGCCGGCGGCAACATAGGCGATGTACTGTTGTTAGCTGTTGTGTAATGCTTTTCTTTTATCAGTTGATTTTCCACTTCGGTATTCTCCCTCATATCATTTGATAAAGTAATTACTTCCGTTACATATTTGCTGATTGTCTTTTGCAGGTTACGGAAATCGAAAGGCAGGGTTTCTGCATTGGCAAAACGCAAGGTAGTGCGGCCGGCAGTTTTAGCCAGTACTACACCATATTCAAATGTGGGGTCTTTAAACCGCCTGTACATATCGTAAGAATCATAAATGGAGTGGTATTCTCCCCCATCGTCTTCCCCACCAAAGCCAAGGTTCAAAGCTGGTATGCCGATGTGTTGTGCAAAGGGTGAAAAGTCGGAGCCCGAGCCGAGCGCATCGAGTTCAAAAATATTCTTCGCCAGCAATTCCTTTTTTGTTTTAACAGAACCTGCATTGATAATATCTGCTGACCTTCTTCTTTCAAATACACTTACGTTAGCCTGTGGATCATTTACCTCTTTAACGATTTCAGTGAATGCAGGTTCCAGCGCCTGTGATCCCCCGGCACCTAAAAAGCCACGGCCATTGCCATCTGAGTTGATGTACAACACTGCTTTTTGCTGCAGTTCGGCTGCATGGTATTCCACCCATTCCGTGGAACCCAGCAGCCCGGGTTCTTCTCCATCCCAGGCACAATACATAATGGTGCGTTTGGGTTATACCCGCTCTTTACCATTTCACCAATAGCCCTGGCTTCTTCCAGCATGGCAGCCTGCCCGCTTACAGGATCACCGGCTCCATTTACCCAGGCGTCATGGTGGTTGCCCCTGATCACCCATTCATCAGGCAGTTCACTGCCTTTAATCTTGGCGATGATATCATGTATGGGCCGTACCTGCCAGTCGAATGATAGTTTTAAATGCACTTTATTTTTTGACGGACCAACATGATAAGTAATGTGCAAAGCACCCCGCCAGTTTTCGGGCACTACCTGGCCTTCCAAACTTTCGAGGAATGGAAGTGCATCAGCATAACTGACAGGGATAACCGGAATTTTCAACAGGTTGGCGGCATCCTTTCTGTCTAAACGTTTGGCATCTTTGGTAGCTCCAACACCCGGTGTCAGCGGGTCGCCGGGATAGATCGGCATGTCTTCTACAGAGCCACGCTGTGCGCCCAATTCCGGCCTGAAAGGGCCTTTGGGATATACGTCTCCCTGGAAATAACCATCCTCTTTCGGATCACTGTAAATGATACAACCAATAGCCCCATGCTCCTGGGCCACTTTTGGTTTAATGCCCCGCCAGCTTTGTCCGTATTTTGCAATCACAATTTTTCCTTTTACGTCCACGCCCATTCTTGCCAGTGTTTCATAATCTGCAGGCACGCCAAAGTTTACAAATACCAGTTCGGCTGTCACATCACCGTCGGCACTCCAGCAATTGTATACCGGCAATTGCCCTGTTTGCCCTGATGTGGCATCCTCTTTTAAGACAGGTTCTTTTAAAGATGCGGTAAAGTTTCTGGTGCCGGTCATTTCCAGCAGCCTTGTAACTGGCGTTGGGAAAAGCACATAAAAAGTTTCAACCTGGGTATCGTATCCCCAGTTTTTAAATTGATCAGCAATGTATGCTGTGGCTGCCTCACCGCCAGGTGATGCCACATGATGCGGCAGGGAAGAAAGTTTTTTAATATATGTATCAACATTTTTGGCACTCAGCAATGCATCAAATTTTTTCTCTACTGCCAGTTGTGCTTCTGCAGCAGCTTTACTGAAACCCGCTACCTGCCTGGTTTGCGAAAAGAGGTTAAACTGTAATGCGGAAACAAAAAAAAGTACTAAGGCTGATTTTTTCATGTTGGTCTGGTTGGGGTGTAAAAAATTACTGCTGGTTTCAAAATTAAACTAAATGAAGTTAAATAGTTTTGAGAAGAGAGATAATACTGTTATTCTGCTTTATTTTTTATAGGCGGTCTTACCCTTGCCTTTGCCTTATTAAAAATATGCTGCCCTTTATCTATTCCTTTGCGTAATTCCTTTTGCTCCTCCAGAGGAAGATTATACACCGCCTGGCATTCTGCACTGCAGCACCCATCATAGTTTTCAGCACATACCTCACATTGAATAAAGAGTAAATGGCAGCCATCATTTTTACAGTTGGTATGTGTATCTGCCGGCTGGCCGCATTGATGGCATTTGGCAATTACCTCTTCGGTGATACGTTCACCCAGCCTGTCATCGAATACAAAATTTTTGCCGGTGAACCTGCTGGGCAATCCTGCTTCTTTTGCCTGCTTTGCATAATTGATAATGCCGCCTTCCAAATGAAATACATTTTCAAAACCATTGTGCAGCATATAAGCACTGGCCTTTTCACATCGGATGCCACCTGTGCAGTACATGATGATATTGCGGTCTTTTTTATCCTGCATCATATCCACTGCCATTGGCAGTTGCTCCCGGAAAGTATCACTTGGTATTTCTATGGCGTTGTCAAAATGGCCCACTTCGTATTCATAGTGGTTGCGCATGTCAATCACTACAGTGTTCTCATCCTCCAGCAGTTGATTCATCTGCTCCGCATTCACATACTTTCCTTTTTTCTCCATGCTGAAGCGGGGATCTGTAATGCCGTCTGCCACTATCTTTTGCCTCACTTTTATTTTCAGCACCCAAAATGATTTTCCACCATCATCCACGGCAATGTTTAAACGAATTCCGTTTAAAGGTTCGATGGAATACAAATAATTTTTCAATGCCTCCACATTAGTTTCCGGCACGCTGATCTGTGCATTGATACCTTCATTGGCAACATAAATCCTTCCAAATACGTTAAGTTGATTCAATGCTATGTACATATCATCCCTGAAAAGTGAAGGATCGCTGATGGGAAAATACCGGTAGAAGGAAATGGTGGTTCGACGTGCTGTTTCTTCGTACAATTTCTTTTTGAGTTCCGCCTGGGAAACCCGGTTGTGTAATACTGCCATAGGTATTTAATTTGATCCGGGTGATGAACCGGGAAATCTAAATAAAGATTGGATGCTTGCAGGGCAAACCAAATTGAATGGCAAAGATAATTATTTATTGATTGAAGTTAAATGGAGGATATTTTAAACCGGGCAAATTGTTTTCTGCTAAAAACTAAACGAAACATTACCACCTTTTCCATTCACACTCATGTTGCCGCCGATGAGGCCGCCGAAGCCGATACGCAGGGCTGTCCTGGTTTCTTTGCCCTTATCATAGCCGGCAACAAAGTCGATCCGGAATAATTTCAGGATGTTCTCTATCCCGGCAAATACTTCCACATGATTGTTGGTTTGATTAACATAAAAAGTATTGGTGCCCGCCACGAGGTGCCAGTTGAGCCGCCTGAACAAGGGAATTTTATTGGTGAGCAACCCATTAAAGTGGTGCTCCAGGTGTGCCAGGGCATAAAAGGAAGCAGTAGTGCTGCCGGCATAATAACTCACTAACTGGAAGCTGTTGACATACTCACTTGCCGCAGCGGTAAGGTTACCGTTGAAGTGTTGAAAGTCCTGTATGTACACCTTCTTATCATTAAGGAAACCGCCCATTCCAATACGGTACTTGAGTAGCCCGCCAATTTTAAAATTGAGGTCGTCATTGATGCTGAATTTCCATTTATCAAAGCTGGCATCGCTGCCAAAAATATTGCTGATGCCCCTGGTATAATTCAAATTGAATGTGGGATACTTGGAACCAACCGCCATTTTACTGTTGGGGAACTGGATATATTTTTGGCCCGGTTTAAAACTAACGTCGAGGCTTAGTATAAATGCCTGGTGCGGAGTAAACTGAGCGCTGATCCTGTCGTAAGGATAGTTGGGGGTGATCTTGCTGCTGTCTTTTTTAAAGATCGTGAACTGGCTGGTATTGTCTATTGGCTTCCTGTTTTCATACAGGGCATTAATACTCAACCGAAAGCCATTTTCGTAGCGTTTTGCAAAACCTATTTCGCCAAAAACATTTTCATAGGTCTTCATAAAATTATCTCCGTAAAACAATGTACTGATGGTGTTGATCAACGGAAGGATGGGGCTTTCCCTGTTGAACTGTGTAATCCTGCTTCCACTTGCAAAAGTCCAGCTTTGCCTTTTCAATTTTCCTTCCGGTTCAAAATCCCTGGTCTGCAAATTTACCTGCACCCAACCATTGAGGTGCGTGTTGCTGAAACCATAGCGCAGGTTGGGTTGTATGGATACATTGGTTTTTGCTTTTTTGAGGTACTTCTTGTAAGCACCCGCAACATTAACCACCACGCCTTCTGCCGGATTATACTCCAATCCTTTTATCAACGCATTTAGCGACCAACTGGATGACCCCTCTTTTGTGTAATGCGTTCTGTTGATACCATTCCAAAAAAAATCCAATGGATTTAATTTCCCCTGCTTTGCATTCAGCACATCGGCTGTTAACTGGCTCTTGGCAGAATCTTTATGTACCTGGAACAGGCTGTCTTTAACAGAATAATCTTTTGATTCTTCTCTTTCCAGCGGCATTGGCCTTATGGCATCCCAGTAGGCTTTGGGTTTTTTATTTACCCCGGTATCGTATTTCATTATTACGTTATTAAAAAAGCCTTTTGCAAAAGTTGGCTGCAGGTTGTAATTGGAGTACACATTTACAAAATTGCCCACTGCATCTATACCAAACTGGCTGAAACTGAAATGCAGCAACTGGTTTTTTACCCGCCAGGTATCATTGGTAACGGGCAAATGGAATTGGGTGATCTGCAGGGTGTCAATTATTTCCAGCTGTGATTTTTTGGTAAGCACCAGGTCGAGACTGTAGATGCGCCAGTCATTTTCAGAAATATTGATGATGCCGGAAAACAAAGGCTCATAACTTCTTTTAGGTGTCACCCTGATGCTGTTGATCTCTTTTCCATCTTCCCAAAAACTGCCGAGGTATTTATATTTATAAAAATTTAAGGCCCCGTCTGCAATGGGTGAAATAAACCCACGGGGATTGAGTTTCTGTGTAAATATGGTTACATTATTCTGATAAAGGCTGATAAAGGTGGGAATAGAAAAGCCAAAGCCATCACTGCCACTAACGCGGCTGCTCTTTACTTCCAGTTTAAATTTCCCGGGGCTTTGTGCAGCCACTTTTGCAATTGATTCTGATAAATAAATGATGCCTGCACCTGTAGTGTCGAGGCCCATATCTTTCCTGTCTTCTTCGGGTACTTTCTGGCCGAGTATCCGCTTAGGGAGGCGGCGCAGTTTTATCATGTCTTTGGTATACAGGTCGCATGTAAAGGCATCCACTTCTTTATTATATTCAGGGCGCTTTTTTATTGCCTCCCTGATAATGGCATAAGCAGGGTCTTCCCCGCCGGTTTTTACGATCACTTCTTTCAACACCAGTTTTTGTTCGCTTAAAAAAAACATCAGTTCTTCATCCTGGTCTTTTATGGTAACCGTTTTTTCCTGGCTGGCAAAGCCGATATGCTGGCATACCACCGTATAGGTACCCGGGCTTACCGCGATGGTATACTTTGCCCTGTTGTTGGCACTGGCCCCGATGGTGGTACCTTTAACAGTAACTGATGCATAAGGCAACAAGTCGCCTTTGTCGTTAAATACGATACCTTGAATTTTTTGAGCAGTGGAGTGAAGGGATATAAAAATAAAAAGAAGCGGTAAAAATTTTCTCATAATAAGCTTTATATACCGGCTCAAATTAGCGGCGATATGGTTACCAAAAAACTAAAGTTTTAAAAACTGCTAATTGCCTTTTCTTACAAAGCTGCCGGACAATGCGCCCAAGCCTGCTATCAATGCACCCACCAGGGCGGTGGCTGTTATCAGTAAATAAGGGCTATCCACTTTCAAAATCAGGAGTGATACTTTATG
>JAYVUL010000236.1:0-5715 GCA_043787935.1 Chitinophagaceae bacterium
GAAGAAACCGATAAGTTGATAGCGATGCTGTCGGAGCAGGGCTTTGATGGCTTTGAAGAAGAAGGTACCACACTCATTTCCTTCATACCTGAAGTGTCATTTAAACAGGAGTCCTTTGAGCAGGTGCTTGAAAATTTTTCTATTTTATCCTATACAAAAACGGATATTGAAAATATCAACTGGAACAGTAAGTGGGAAGCTGAATTTGAACCAGTGCTGGTTGATAAATTTGTTGCGGTAAGGGCGCACTTTCATCAGCCCATCCCAACTGTGCAATATGAGATCATCATAACGCCTAAAATGAGTTTTGGTACCGGCCACCATGCCACCACTTACCTGGTGATGCAACAAATGCAATTGCTGGATTTTACCAACAAAGCGGTGTTTGACTTTGGCACGGGAACCGGTGTATTGGCTATCCTGGCAGAAAAGTTAGGGGCAGTTACTGTATTTGCTATTGATAATGATGAATGGAGTATCACCAACACCATTGAAAATATTGAGCAAAACCATTGCCGGCTGGTTGAAGTAACTCAAATGGACAGTGTTCCGAAAGGTAAACAATATGATATCATCCTGGCCAATATCAACCTTAATGTAATCACGGCCAGCCTCCCTTCACTGGCAGCAATTGCCCATCCAGGATCGGAAATATTGTTCAGTGGATTTTTTAAAGAAGACGAACCGGTCATGCAGGATGCCATCAAAAATGCTGGTTTTCAATACATTGCCTCCGCCCAAAGAGGTGACTGGATAGTCATGCGGGCAAAAAAACTTTGATTGTTGTACAATAATTCATCCCCTTCAGCATTAAATAATTGTTAATCAAAACGATATTTCGGTATATTTGCGGCCTCAACTCACTAAAGAAACTATGAAGGAAATATTAGTAATCATGCTGGCATACCTTATCGGGTCTATTCCAACAGCGCTTATTATAAGCCGGCAATTCTTCGGTATTGACATCAGGGATTATGGAAGTGGCAATATGGGTGCCACAAACACTTTCCGTGTGATGGGATCTAAATACGGCACCATCGTAATGGTTTGTGATATTTTAAAAGGAATGCTTGCAGTATCCCTGTTCAATTTTTTACCACATTACCTTCACAATGAGTGGGACAGAACCAACCTGATGGTGGGCCTTGGGCTTGCTGCTGTGCTGGGGCATGTATTCCCCATATTTGCCCAATTCAAAGGAGGCAAAGGCGTGGCTACCTTATTTGGTATGATACTCGCCGTTCAGCCTGTGATAGCCCTTAGCTGTGTAGGCGTATTTTTATTGGTGCTTTTTTTAACCCGGTATGTATCGCTCAGTTCAATCATTGCCGGAGTAGCCTTGCCCATATTTGTACTATGGATATGGAACGAAGATGTGGTGATATACAGGATTTTTGCGGTGCTGGTTGGATGCCTTGTTATCCTTACCCATCAAAAAAACATTGTGAAAATATTGCATGGCAACGAAAGCAGGGTGCCGATCTTCAAGTACAGGGACAGGCGAAGGGCTGCCCGGAACAAATAAGTTTCCAGAAGAATTTTTTACATAAACAGGAGTGCTAAAAACCATTGTTTTTCAGTACCGATTGGGATCCCCGGTCTTTCCCCAAACCAATCACGCTTTCAGTCTGTCATTTTTTTTTAAAATAAAATCTTCTTTTCCATTGACAGGATAATCTGTTAACAAGGCATTGTACATTTATTGGTACGCCAATTGTTATTTACATTTTCTAAATACATTACAGATGAAAAAAATTTTAACCCTTGCACTTTCCCTTTCCTTACTCGTGCTGGGATGCACTAAAAATGCCCTTACAGGAAAAAGCCACCTGAGCCTGATATCTGAAAACCAGTTACAGGAAATGGCCGTAAACGAATACCGTTCTTTTTTATCCCAAAATAAAGTAGTGGCATCCTCCGGCAATAAGGATGCAGAAATGGTAAAAAGGGTGGGTAGCCGGATAGCAAACGCTATCACTGCCTATTACAATTCCCAGGGTAAGCCTGATGTATTAAAAGGGTATAATTGGGAATTTAATTTGGTTGATAATAAAGAAGTAAATGCCTGGTGTATGCCTGGCGGTAAGGTGGTAGTATATACCGGTTTATTACCAATTGCACAGAACGAAGCGGCATTAGCCATTGTGCTTGGCCATGAAATAACCCATGCTGTAGCAGGACATGGAGGAGAGCGAATGAATAATGGTTTGCTGGCGCAGTTTGGTGAGGCAGCCGGAAATATTTTAACCAGTGGCAACCCAAAAGTGAATAACATTTTCAATGCGGTATATGCTCCGGGAGTGCAGGTTGGCGTGTTATTACCAAACTCCCGCAGCCAGGAATATGAAGCAGATCATTACGGTTTACTCTTTGCAGCTATGGCCGGATACAATCCAAGGGAAGCAATACCTTTCTGGCAAAGGATGGCGCAGGCCGGGAGTGGACAAAAACCCCCGGAATTTTTAGCCACTCACCCTTCAGATGATAAAAGAATTGCCAGGCTGGAATCAGATATGCCCGAAGCACTGAAATATTACAAACCGATGAAGAAATAAGGAAACCTAATTTACTTTTTTAAGAGGGCGGGTCATTGATCCCGCCCTTATTTTTTGAAAAATAATGAGGCAGGTTCCCTTCATATCACTTCTGCCATATCAGGAATATCAGCAGCTTTATATAGCCCTGCGTCTAACTTTTTCTTAGTAGCTTCAAATGCTTTTAAAGTGAGTTCAATATCTTCATCGCTATGGGCTGCGGTAGGTATCAGCCGGTAGATAATATCACCTTTTGGTATGACAGGGTACACTACTATACTGCAAAAAATGTGGTAATGTTCCCTTAGGTCCATCACCATTTGGGTGGCTTCAGGCACATCACCTTTCATGTATATTGGGGTAACGGGGCTATTGGTATCGCCAATATCAAAACCCCTTTCTCTAAGCCCTTTTTGCAAAAGCGCTACATTATGCCATAATTTTTCCCTCAGTTCCGGCATGGTTATCACCATTTCCATTCTTTTCAGCATGCCCTCAACGATCATCAGTGGCAGGCTCTTGGCAAATATCTGGCTACGGGTATTATAGCGTAAATATTTCAGCACTGCTTTTGGTCCGCTGATAAAAGCACCGATACTGCCCATGCTCTTTACAAAAGTGCTGAAGTAAAGATCTATTCCTGCCTGGCAGCCCTGCGCTTCATCGGCACCTGCGCCTGTGGGGCCCATGTACCCAAAACCATGGGCATCGTCAATGAGTATGCGAAATGGGTATTTCTCTTTAAGTGCCACGATCTCTTTTAAAATCCCCTGCTCCCCATCCATGCCAAATACCCCTTCGGTGATCACCAGGATACCACCGCCGGTTTTTTCTATCATTTTTTCGGCCCGCTGCAGTTGCTTTTCAGCATCTTCAATATTGTTGTGCTTAAACGCATAGGTGTACCCCATGTGAAGCCTGATACCATCCACAATACAGGCATGGGCTTCTGCATCATACACAATTACATCCCGGCGGTTTACCAGGGCATCAATGCAACTCATAATTCCCTGGTAACCGAAGTTTAGCAGCATGGTATCTTCACGGCTCACAAATTTACTGATCACCTTTTCCAGTTCTTCATGTTTGGCTGTATTGCCACTCATCATCCTGGCGCCCATCGGGTTGCCCATACCATATTTTGCGGCAGCCTCAGTATCCACCTTTCTCACTTCAGGATGGTTTACCAAACCCAAATAATTATTCAGGCTCCAAACGATCATTTCCTTACCACGAAACTGCATCCTTGGGCCCAGTTCACCTTCTAACTTTGGGAATGCAAAATAACCATGGGCCCTGTCCATATGCTGTCCTATCGGGCCCCCATCTTTCACTAATTTTTCAAAAACATCTGCCATATTAATTGCTGATTTATTTTTTGTTACCGGCTAATGTACAAGAAGCAACATCGTTGTGTCACTCACTTGTACGGCATACCATTTTTCAACTTTTTTGTCTGAACAATGATTTGGGCGGATTCAATGGAATAAAAAGATTTAAAGCACTTATAGCGGCCAAATTATTCTAATGGATTAAGAAAAATAAATGCACCCAGCATTTAATGAATCCATTTAATCCTATAAATCCTTTTAAATCCCCGTCAAGTCTCCGCCATCAATTGCCGCAAAAATAAGCCATTGATTTTAAAAGAACTAAGCTTGAAGTTACAGTAGTGTATCATTTTGAAAATTTTACGAAGCAATTCTTCGTTCACTGCGTCTGTGAATGCCAAGATTCCACGCTGAGATGAAGAGGATGAAGAAAAGGAAAACATCGCTTTTATTTAATTTTTCAAAATAAGCCAGTACCGAAGTTACATTGTATACAATAGAAAATTGTATCGTTGCTGTCTATCTTTGTAAAAATATTTTTATGCTCCGTAAGCTTTTTTTTATCGCAATACTGGTTGTGCCGTTTACGGTTGCAGCACAGCCTAATATGGAAAAACAAAGTAATGCATCTTTGGGAAATGGGGGAAAACCGAAACTGGTTGTAGGCCTTGTCATTGATCAGATGCGCTGGGATTACCTTTATCGTTATAGCGAATTGTATAGTGCCAATGGCTTCAGGCGACTGCTAAAGGAAGGCTTCAGTTGTGAGAACACCTTAATACCTTACACTCCCACGTACACAGCACCCGGACATAGCTGTATTTACACGGGAAGTATTCCTGCTATTCATGGAATTGTTGGCAATAACTGGTATGAGAAGCGCCTGAATAAAATTGTTTACTGCACAGATGATGATTCGGCAAAAACAGTTGGCAGCAATACCAGTGCAGGTAATATGAGCCCTGCTAATTTATGGGCCACTACGGTTACAGATGAATTGCGGCTGAGCACCAATTTCAAAAGCAAAGTAATAGGCATCGCATTAAAAGACAGGGGAGCCATATTGCCGGCCGGCCACAGCGCCAATGCTGCCTACTGGTACGATGATGGAGTGGGGAAGTGGATCACCAGCAGTCATTACATGAATGAATTGCCTCAATGGGTAAATAACTTCAATGATAAAGACCTTGCGGGTGGGTACATGAGCAAAGACTGGAACACATTGTTGCCAATAGAACAATACAGCCAGAGTACTGCCGATGATAAAGTATATGAAAGCAATATTACCGGGGAAAAAGGCACCATTTTCCCCCATCAGCTTTCTTTGATCAGTAAAGAAAAATATATAGCATTCAAAACCACCCCTTTTGCCAATACATTCACTTTTGAATTTGCCAAAGCTGCCATTGAAAATGAATCAATGGGAAAAAATAGGGTGCCAGATTTTTTGACTGTGAGTATTTCTTCCACTGATTATATCGGCCACACGTTTGGCCCCAATTCAATAGAAGCAGAAGATTGTTTTTTACGCCTGGATAAAGATATTGCTGATTTTATTACCTACCTGGATGCCAAAATTGGTAAGGGCAATTATCTTTTTTTCTTAACCGCCGATCATGGTGTGGCTCATGTGCCCGGCTTTTTAGCAGAGCATAAAATTCCCGGTGGAACCGCCGGAGATGCTGGTATAAAAGATGCGCTCAATAAAATGATTGCAGAAAAATTGTCTGTAACAAATGCAGTGATTGCTGTAATGAACTACCAGGTATATATAGATGATAGGGTAAAAGAAAATAAATCAGTCATAAAAGAACTGATCATAAATGAATTGAAAAAAAACACAGTGATTG
>JAYVUL010000237.1:0-2351 GCA_043787935.1 Chitinophagaceae bacterium
GGGTACCAGCTGGTGGATGCACCGCATTTAGGAATGGAACATCAAAGTGCAACCGCTTACGGGAATGAATATAAGAATGGTTATCTGGGAAGGGATCTCAGCGGCAGCGGCTGGGGATTAAAATGGGATTATATCATAGTGCATGAAAGCGGGCATGAATGGTTTGCCAACAACATCAGTACCAAAGACATTGCAGACATGTGGGTGCATGAAGGGTTTACCTGCTATAGTGAAACACTCTTTACAGAATTTTACTACGGAAAAGAAGCGGCCACTGCATACATTACCGGCATTAGAAAAGGCATCCAAAACAAAAATACCATCATAGGCCCTTATGGTGTCAATAAAGAAGGTAGTGGGGATATGTACTCCAAAGGCGCTAACCTGTTGCACACCATCCGGCAAGTGATCAATAATGATGAGCGTTTCAGAAAAATATTAAGGGGGCTCAATAAAACATTTTATCACCAGACAGTGACGACCAAACAAATTGAGAACTATATGAGCTTACAAAGTAAAATTGATTTCAGTAAAGTATTTGACCAGTATTTAAGAACCATACAAATACCTGTGCTGGAATATAAGTTGAATGGTTACACGCTGCAATACAGGTACAGCCACTGTATAAAGGGATTTAAGCTTCCATTGAAAATACAATTCAAAGGTGAACGGTGGATTAAACCCACAGAAAGCTGGCAAACCCTTAACGGCTATCCGGAAGGGGACAATGGTTTTTCAATTGATCCAAATTTTTATATCAATACAAAAAAGGTAGATTAATTTAGCGCCAAACAAAACTATGAGCCAGATAAGAAGGCAAAGTATTATTTCATCGGTGATGGTATATTTTGGCTTTGCACTGGGCTTTTTTAATACTTACCTGTTTACCAGGGAAGGAGGCTTTACAAAAGAACAATACGGGCTTACCGGTATCTTCATTGCCATAGGCACTTTAATGTTTTCATTTGCCAACCTCGGCATGCCTTCTTATATCTATAAATTTTATCCCTACTACAATGACAACCTGGATAAAAAAAGAAACGATATCCTGTCCTGGGCATTATTGTTTTCATTAATCGGTTTTTGCTTTGTTACCGCCAGCGGCATTTACTTCCGGGACATCGTTATCAGAAAGTTTGGCCATTCGCCGGAACTGATTACCTATTACTACTGGGTATTTCCCTTCGGCCTGGGGCTCACTTTATTTGGCATTTTAGAAAGCTATGCCTGGCAATTAAAAAAAGCTATCCTTACTAATTTTTTACGGGAAGTGCAATTCCGTTTATTCACCACCATTTTAATTGTGCTCACTTTTGCGGGGCTGCTCAGCAGCTTTGATATTTTCATCAAAATTTATTCTTTCACTTACCTGGCTATTGCCCTGATGCTGCTGATGTATATGCTGGCAAAGGGCTACATCCACCTTACATTTACGGTGAGCCGCATTACCAAAAAATTTTACAAAAAAATACTCACACTGGTGGTATTTGTTTTCAGTGGCACTTTGGTATTCGCCATTTCATCGGTTTTTGACTCATTGGTAATTGCTTCTGTACTTACTGATGGCCTTGCAGCAGTAGCCATTTATTCATTGGCTCAAAATATTGCCAGCCTGATACAGGCACCGCAAAGAGGCATCATTGCATCTTCCATGGGCGCATTATCGCAGGCGTGGAAGGATAAGGACATGGCGAGGATACAACGCATCTATACCCAATCCTCCATCAACCAGTTGCTTTTTGCCACCGGCATGTTTGCCCTGATATGGCTCAACTTTGCTGACGGCGTTTTTACTTTTAAACTGCAATCCGGCTACCTCGATGCCCGCTGGATATTCTTCTTCATCGGCCTTTACCGCATCATTGATATGGGCACCGGGGTAAGCAGCCAGATCATCGGCACATCCACCCGCTGGAAATTTGAATTTTATACCGGCATGATCTTATTGCTGCTCACCTTGCCACTCAACTACATTTTAACCAAATACCGATATGGCATATTGGGCCCTGCCATTGCCAACCTGTTTGCCTTTACCGTTTACAATACTATCCGCTTTTGGTTTTTAAAAACGAAATATAACCTGCAGCCATTTACCAAAGAAACGCTTTACACTATTTTGCTCGGTGTGGTTTGTTATTACTTTTGCTACTGGTTATTTGATCAATACAGCGGCTTCGGATGGATCGTTGCCCGCAGCAGTTGTTTCCTGTTAATATACATTTCAGGTACCCTGTTGCTGAAATTATCAGGCGATGTTCTACCCGTATGGAAAACAATATTGAAAAAAACAGGCATCGGGTAGAAAGTAAGGGATTATTCCTTTATTGTCATCTCATACCACTGTATGTGCC
>JAYVUL010000238.1:0-4810 GCA_043787935.1 Chitinophagaceae bacterium
ATTATTCTCCTGTAAAAAAGTAATTGACCTTACGCCGCAATCCAACCTGTATGCCGAAACTTATTATACAACAGAAATGGAAGTGAAAACCGGCCTTAACGGGTGTTACAATGGTTTGCAGGCGCCCATGCAATTTGAATGGCAGCTAACGGAGTTGAGGAGTGATAACACCAAACAGGGGTCTGCAGCCAGCACCAGTTCTACCAACAGGGATTTAAGTGACCTCGATATGTTTATGCCGGCTACCACTCACCAGGCTATCTATTCGTATTGGTTAGCCACCTATAATAATATCCGCAATGCCAATATTGTTTTGCAAAGGTTAGGTGTTGTGTATGACCCGTCAACCGGTGTAAATACTTTTAATCCAATTGGCATTACTATTTCAGATTCTGCCCGCAGGCAAATGGCTGGTGAGGCCATGTTTATCCGTGCCCATCACTATTTTAACCTGGTGCGTTTATTTGGTAAAACATTTTTGATACATACGCCGGTTTCAGCAGCTGATGCAAAAACAATCAACCGGTCGCCGGTAGCTGATGTTTATAAATTAATTGAAGCGGATTTAAAAGATGCCGTGGCGTACACAAGCAATTTAAGGTTTAGCCAGATTGCTTCAGCAGATGTGGGAAGAGTCTCCAGTTGGGCTGCAAAAGCACTATTGGGAAAGGTATATCTTACCTTAAACAAGAAAGCAGAAGCTGTTGTTCAGTTACAGGATGTAATATCAAATAGTGGATATGGGTTGCAATCATCATATGCAGATGTATTTTCCATTAATAATGAAATGAACAATGAAATCCTGTTTACTGTGCGTTATAAGGCAGGTGGCTTTGGGCTAGGTTCAAGTTTTGGAAATGATTTTGCTGCTTTACTGAGTGGTTCAGCAATTATCAATGGTTCGGGTAACGGGTATAATGTTCCTACTTATGATTTTGACTCTTCTTCAACTGGCGATCCTGCAAGAAAAGCAGCATCCATGGCTGTTTTTAGTACGGGCAATTCAACTAGGTTATACGTAAAAAAATATATTTCGCCCGTTTTATTAACTGGTGACGGAGAGAGCGATTGGCCAATATTGCGGTATTCGGATGTATTGCTGATGATGGCGGAGGCACAGGGATTTTCACCAACCGGCATTTCATTTATTAACCAGGTAAGAACAAGGGCTTTATTGGCAAATTTGCCCGTTACTGTAAATTCGGTTACGTCTTATGAGAAAGTTTTGTCCGACGAAAGAAGAATGGAGTTTGCGTTTGAGAATCAGCGTTACTTTGATCTGTTAAGATTCAATGCCTCATTTACTACCATCACAGCTGAACAGGTATTGAAAAACCACTTTGCAATTGAATACCGAAAGCATTACAAAAATTATCCATCACCTGCATTAACACTAGCCCAGTTGCAGGCTAATGTTACAAGCGATCACCTTTTATTGCCCATTCCCCAGCATGAGATTGATACCAATACTCAATTGGTGATTGAGCAAAATGCAGGGTACTGATTTTTAACCAATAAGTAAATGAAGAACCTTTTTTTTATATCAGTATTTATTTTTCTTCTGGCTCCATTTGTTGAGGCACAATCAGATGCTGATACAGCCAAAGTATATAAGCCGGTAGCATTTCCAGTTGGGTATACTGCACAGTTAGATGTGGTGTATACAAAGGTGAATGGATGGGATGGCAGGATGGATATCTATCTTCCGCCCAATACGGGAAAGTCAACGCCTGTCATTATCAACATTCACGGCGGAGGCTGGAACCACGGCGTTAAGGAAGCACAAGGTGGATTTAATACTTACTTTAAAGCAGGCTTTGCTGTTGCAAATGTAGAGTACAGGCTTACGGCACAGGCTCAAGCCCCTGCAGCAGTAGAGGATATCCGTTGTGCATTGATCTATTTAATAAAAAATGCAGCGGAGTTAAATATTGATAAAAATAAAATCGTCATCATGGGTGGCAGTGCTGGCGGGCACCTGGCTTTGATGGGGGGCTTGCTGGGTAATGACAATCGTTTTGATAATAATTGCCCCGGTGCAAAAAATATTAAAGTTGCCGCTATCATCGATAAATGGGGTATTACAGATGTGTGGGATTGGGCTTATGGGACAAATATCAGAAGCAAATCTCCTATCAGGTGGTTGGGTGACAAAGTAAAGGATTCTGTTTTTGCGGCATCTGTTTCACCGATGAGTTATGTTACAAAGAATAGCCCGCCGGTTTTTATTGTTCATGGCGATGCAGACCCAACAGTGCCTTACCAGCAATCAGTGGCATTGCATGAAAAATTATTGGCAGCAGGAGTGAAGTCAGTATTTGTAACAGTGGAGGGTGGTTTGCATGGAAAATTTACAAAAGAGAAAACTGCAGAGGTTAATATAAGTATCCTTGAATTTATTTTAAGTTTAAATGAGTTTAAATAATTGATTATGAAAAATGGTTTCAGTTTTTTGCTGTTGAATGCATTTGCAATCATTGTGGGGCTATTACCTCATTATTCAAATGCACAGTCTGTGACTTCTACTGTTGCTGATAAAGCAACACTTATTACCAAAATGGTTGCTGCCAACCCCGGGGATACCGTAATTGTAGCAAACGGAAGCTATGATTGGGGGCAGATCAATTTCAACAATACCAGGGGGACTTCCACCTCTTCATGGATTGTTTTGAAAGCCCAAACACCCAATGGCGTAGTCTTTACGGGGACTACCTATCTGCAATTTGGCGGACAGCGGATATTAGTGACCGGGTTTAAATTTGCCAATGGAAATTCAGGATCGAATGATGTGATCCAATTCAGGAGCTCTTCTACCAAGCTTGCCTATTATTGCCGGCTTACCAATATTACCATTGATAAATACAACAGTGATTCAACAGGTGCTTATCTCAATTTGGGAACAGATGTAAATAACAAATGGATTTCTTTATACGGCACCAATAACAGGGTGGATCATTGTACATTGATCAACAAAACAAATAATGGAGCTACAGTTGTGGTATGGTTTGATAACTCCAACTATCCCCAACAATCCACACCAACTTATCATTTGATAGATTCTAATTATTTTAAAGGAAGAAGTTATCCCAATAATGGTGGCGAATCGATCCGTGTAGGAACCAGTTCTGTATCAAGATCTAATGGATATAACGTCATCGAATATAACCTGTTTGAAGGGCTTACCCAGGCAGAGCCTGAAGTTATTTCAAATAAAACCTGTTATAACACCTACCGCTACAATACATTAAAGAACAGCAATGGAGGTATTACGATGAGGCATGGCCGTTACTGCAATGTGTACGGTAATTTTATTATTAATAATGATCCTTCCATCACCCTGGATTATGGTATACGGGTGATTGATAAAGGGCACAAAGTTTTTAATAATTATATAGAAGGGGTAAATGGCAATAAGAACAGTTTAACCTCCATGCGCTCCTCCATCGTTTTGTATAATGGTTTATATGCCTCCAGCGATACTACCGATCCTTTACACAGTTCGGGTTACTGGCCCGCAGACAGTTCTGTTGTTGCTTTTAACACCATTGTAAATGCAGAAGGTGGGGCAGGAATAATATTAGGCCATACAGACGGCGGATTAAATACTTACCAGCCTCTTGGGATAAAAGTATCCAACAATTTAATTAAAATGGCATTGGGGCAGGCAGCATATTCTGATCCTGCAAATACCTTGTTAACCTATAGTGCGGAAGGAAATATGTACAATGCACCTAACGGTTTAGGGCTTGCCTCAGCTGCCGGCTTTGCAAATACAGCTTTATCCTTTGGTGCCAGAGTAAATGGTATTTTACCTCCATCTTTATTGGTACAGGATGCAGCTGTAAATACTTCCAATTATACTTCCGTGCTAAACGGTATAGATGGACAGGGCCAGGCAAGAAGTGCAATCTATGATGTAGGCAGTGATGAATTAAATGGTGCCGGAACAGTTGTTTCATTTCCTTTGGATTCAAGTTTAGTAGGGGCTGGTACTCCGGCTATACAAAATCAAACTATTACATTTAATGTGCTATCAGTAAAACTGGTTGGTGATGCTGATTTCAATGCAGGCGCCACAGCTAGTTCAGGGTTAGCAGTTTCTTATACCAGTTCTAATACAGCCGTTGCGACTATAGTGAACGGGAATATTCGTATTGTTGGGGCTGGAAATTCCATTATCAAGGCTTCGCAAGCCGGGGATGGAACTTACTATAATGCTGCCACTGATGTTGCACAAAATTTAACGGTTAACAAAAAAAATCAAATTATCACATTTACAGCACTGTCTTCAAAGATTGTTGGAGATGCTGATTTTAATGCAGGTGCTACAGCCAGTTCAGGATTAACAGTGTCTTATAACAGTTCCAATACTGCTGTTGCAACCATTGTAAGTGGTAATATTCATATTGTTGGGGCAGGCACCTCCGTTATCACGGCTTCGCAAGCAGGCGATGCAACGTATAATGCAGCCACTGATGTTGCTCAAACATTAACTGTTAACAAACAAAATCAAATCATCACATTTACTGCACTCCCTTCCAAAGTTGTGGGGGCAGCAGATTTTAGTGCAGGTGCTACAGCCAGTTCAGGATTAACAGTGTCTTATACCAGTTCCAATACTTCCGTTGCAACCATTGTGAGCGGCAACATTCATATTGTTGGGGCAGGCACCTCCGTTATCACGGCTTCGCAAGCAGGCGATGCAACTTATAATGCAGCCACTGATGTTGCTCAAACCTTAACTGTTACCAAACAAAATCAAACCATCACATTTACTGCACTCCCTTCCAAAGTTGTGGGGGCAGCAGAT
>JAYVUL010000239.1:0-3265 GCA_043787935.1 Chitinophagaceae bacterium
GTTAAAGTGGCCGGCCAGTACCGGAAAGGAAGCATAAGACAAATCGCCATTGCTTACAGAAACTGCCACGGGCACCTGGCTGGCAATAGGTTCATGATCTTCGTGGATACCAAATACAGCATTTTCGATTCCTCTTTCAGACACATCAAAATTGTACACTTCGGGCATACGGAAAGTTTTTTCGTCGCCCCTTACCACGGGCCTTGCAGTACTGAGCAGCGTGGTAGTGCCGCTATCTAATATTTCTTCTATGCCATCAAAAATGGCAGGTTCATTTGCCAGGGCACCATGGGTGGCATCTACATAATAAACAGCTTTTTTTTCTATCAGTTGTGCCGGAATACCCGTATCCCATGTTACGCTTTGATCCCCCTCGCCTGTTACTAAAAAAACCAGTTCAGTACGTGGCGGAATGCTGTCGTTGTAGTAACTGCAGGGAGTAGCTTTATCTTTACCGGCGATGTAAATCATGTTACTATAATCAATGCCATCTCTTTTGTCGATGATTTTATCCCGGTACTTTTTAAATGTATCAAGGTCTGTTTTACCAGGCAATGGCCATCCACCGTCACCCAACGCAGACCGCATACTTTCCCAGGTGGCAGGCTCTGCAAAATCGTTGCCGTTATCTGTTGAAAGCGGCAGCAGACTTAGTATACCGGGGAATGCACAAAACATTTCGAGCAATTCTTTTTTAGTGTGTACCCTGTCTAAAAAATTTAATGAGTTGATGATGGAATCCATTCCAAACAGTACCGTTAATATTCTGTGTGAGCCACCTAGCGGCGAGCCAAGAAACAATATTTTAAATCCCTTTGATGCATTGAGCTGTTTCCAGGTGTCATCATAATTAATTATAAAATCACGAATCAGCAAACCGCCCATTGAATGCCCGATCATTTTTATTGGCTGATTGAATTTGAGCAACTCTATAATTTTATCATTCAGCTCTTTTGCACAATCATTCAGTTGCCTGCGCCAGTCAAATGGATACAATACTACATCATATGTATAACTCAAACGGTCGGCTAATGATTTGTACGAAGTTTTTATGATGGAAGTGGCGGTGATGGTTTTATCATCTACATGCAGCATATCGGTGAGGCCACCAAAAACTGCCCTGATATACGCCAGCCAGATTTTATCGCCATTGCGGGAAAGATTGGAACCCATGATGCCGGGCAATAAAATAACGATGGGCTTTTTACCAGAGGGAACATTTGGATAAGGCTCCAGTTCACCGTGTTCAAACCCACGGACTTCTCCACGGTCGCTTGCTGGTATTTCGTGCTGTGGCACTGCATTGTAGCCGGGAATAGGCTGACCATCGGCAGTTTTCAGTGCAAACAAAACTGCTTCTCTTGTTTTATTGTTTAAAAAATATTTGATGTGATCCACCTCTGCACCCTGATCAAAAAAATACTGAATATTGCCTGTTCTGTTTGCACCAAGGTACATCGAATCGGTATTTACTACCAGGTCGTTTCTTTGCCAGTAAAATAATTTACCGAGTATAACCCTCAGGCCTTGAAAGCTGATGCTTGTAGTGCCATTACCAGAAATAATTGCCAGCGAACTGCCGTCAATGGCCATATCATCTGACCGGTCGTTTAATATTTTTATAAACGGAGATTCAGGGCTTTGTGCTTCCAGACCGGGTAATACACTTACATCATCTTTGGTTCGTATCACTTCTGCAATCAGTTGTTTTAAGATATCTGCATACGGGTTGGCCGTACCGCCCAACAGATTGAAAAATACATTTAAAATATGATCCAGTCTTTTTGAGGCAAGCCTGGTGCCCGCAGCGGGACATGCCACCCTGATAAACTTCTTTACCTTGATATTTCTATTTAAAAAAATACTGTTAAGTTGTTTGATACTGTCAATGTCATTTTGCCTGCCGGGTTCTTTTTTAAGCAGGTCAGTATTGATGGTGGAGAATCCATTTTTTTTATCCGCATACCTGCAAAGAATATCGCCGACAATACCACCTCTTGAGTGACTGATGATGTGCAGATCTTCTGTATCCGGCAGTTCTTTTATCAGGTCTGTTACATTTTGTAAAGGACTTTTTGTAAGGGTACGATGCTGAAAGGCCAGTACATTGTCACCGTAGGTGTTACAAATAAAACTCCACACTTCTGCTTGGACCAATTCAATGAAAGCCCCGGCAGTACTGCTGTTGGTGCCATGTATAAACAGCAGTACCGGTTTGTTGGGCGTAATTTTTGTAAAGGGAGTAAGGTTAAAACCGGTATCTACCTTATACAATCCTTCCGATCCACCGAGGTGTTTATCTTCTAAAGTGGCTGCAATTTTTGCCACCCCATCGTCAATTGTCTTTTTTACAAAAACGTTTAAAATTTTTAAAGCAATGTCGCCAAAAATACCCCGGCCTATATCAATAGTTTTTAGTGTGTCTGGTATAACAAATGCATCTTCCACAGACCGGCTGGAATCTTCTGCATCCGGAAACAATTCGTGCAAGGTAGCACCATCGCACATCCAGGTAGCATCGTCCTCAAAAATAAATTCAAGCAACTTGTCATTGTCTGCAAGATCAATGATTTGTGTTTCTGCAATATCCCTGTTGCTGCCGCTTATTTTGTACGATGCAACAGGTGTTAGATTTGCTGTGGAAGCAGGCATAGCAGGTTGCTTTTCACCTTTAATAGAAAGCTTTTTTATTTTCATGTAAGGAGATTTTTATTATAAAGAATAAAAAATTTATTTTGTTGTAACCGGTAAAAATCCTGCAGAATAATTTAGCCAAACTATCACAGACGATACCTTATAAAAAGATGTGATGGCTTGTAAAATATACCTATTACACATACAGCTTACCATTCTCAAACAGGTTTCTTACATCAGCCACCGTTTCTGAAACAGACTTTAACTGGTAATGAGGAAAGTCTTTAAAATTAATCCAGTTGCCACCCCATTCCAATTCGGGCAATTGCGGCAAAACCAGGGTGGGCAATGCCTGGTATTTACTGTCGGTACCGGTGTAATTACCATTTTCAAACAGGCCAATATCCCAGGCTAAACCAAAATTGTGGTTACTTTGTCCGCCTTTAGCGTTGGTTACTTTTGGAAGTTTATTTCCATTTCTTCCCTGCTTGTACAATGCATCCTGTTCGGCATAGGTGCGGGTACCGCTCAAAATGCGGACATCTTTACCTGCACCGGTTAAGATGGCAAGAAATTTTCTTGCAGCTATCTGCGCCTGTGGTATTAATGTAATAATATTGCTTTCACTTTT
>JAYVUL010000240.1:0-7127 GCA_043787935.1 Chitinophagaceae bacterium
TGCGCAATTTCTTTAAAAATATAATGCTTGTCCATAGCGGCTTTTAAATAATCAAGTCCGCTGCTGCCACCAGTGCCGCTTCGGGCGCCGATCATACGCTTTACCATATTCACATGGCGGTAACGCCAGTTGCCCAATTGATTGTCTATTTCAAGAAGCGTATCCAGCAATTGAAAGGGGAGTTCCAGCAAGGGGTATTCCCTGTGCAGGATGATAAACAATGCAGCCCTGCAGGCAGTTGCGCTCAGTTGCCTGTCGTCATCAACCGGGGCATTGTTAAATACCTTATTAAATGATTGCTGGATAGCAGTATCATATTCGGGGAGGCTGTTGAGAAATAAAAATTCATAGTCGTTCCAGTATTTTGGCGACTCCGAATTGCCTGATGCCGGTTGATAGTTTTGCCAGTAAGATTCATCGTTGATAAAGGGCATTCGCTCCAGCCAGCCATTCAGGGCTTCTAATAATGAGGGGGAAGATTCTGCTGATTTAATGATATCCAGTTCCTCTTTTTTTAAATGTGAGGTATAGAATTGTTGCCCGAAACGGTGTTCATATTTTAAACCCAGTATCGCCTCTATCTCTTTAAATTGCCAGCTTTGAAAACCGGATGCAGGCCGCACGGCATCCCTGAAACCAAGAAAGTCCATAGGAGACATGGTTTCCAGCACATCAATCTGGTTTACCAATGCTTTCAAAATAATACCGATTCTTTTCAGGCGGTGTACAATAGTTGATAATTCGGAAGTATTATCATTAACTACTTCTTTGTTCATGATTTCCAATACTGATGCGGCTTCAAATTTGATTTGTTTAAACCACAGTTCATACGATTGGTGTATAATGATGAACAGCATTTCTTCATGGGCAGGCTGCTGGCCTTCTTTAAAGGTCTGCGGATATTGTGCATTCAGTATCTTTTCTAATTGTAAATACTCTTTGTAATAAAGTGACATGTTGAATGGTAATTGGCTGTAATCGTTGATGGCAGAAACGAGGTTTTTATACCGGCAAGGTACGGTTATACATCAAAATTGTAATCAGAATATTATCATTAGGAATATGCTATTTATCAACAGTATGCGGCGGGTTTCCATTTGAGGAGGAAGAATAATTCTATATTACCTCAGCAACACGGTACTTCCTTTCAATTCAAATTTTTTACCTGAGTCAATATTAGTGTAGTTCAACAGCCATACATAAGTTCCGGGGTCTTGAGGATTGCCTTTAAAGGTTCCATCCCATTTGTTTGTCCAATCCCTGGTTTCAAAAAGTTTATTTCCACCACGGTTATACACGGCAAAGTAAAGGTCACGGGCCTTGTAGGCATTGGTAGGATATAAATAATCATTCAACCCGTCTCCATTGGGCGTAAATGCTTTGGGTACAGCGATGTAACAATTGCCAACTACCCGGATAGTATTTGTTACTGTATCAGCACACCCAATATCATTGGTTACAATCAGCCGCACAGGCAGGTTTTTAATAACATTGTTATTATCAGCAGGATAAAATTTAGGCAAAGGTTCCTGTAAATTGCTGGTGCTGCCATCACCAAAGTCCCATTGCCAGGCCCGGATGCGGTTGATACTTTTATCTTTGAACACAGCAGGGTCGTCGGGGCATACCACAGCCGTGGATTCGAATGAGGCTTTTACCACATTGTCGAGCAAAATAGAACTGGCTGCAGAGGTGTCGCTGCACACCCCATTGCTTACCATAAGCTGTGCTGTTTTAGTTCCAAATAATGGATAGATAAGAGCAGTATCTTTTGCCCTGCTGCCTGCATTGTTATCAAATGTCCATGTCCAGCTATTAACCCCATTGCGGCCATCGTGGGAATAAACAATCGTATCTGCTATGCATCCAAAATGGATATGATAATCAAATGCAGCATTCACTGTATCAACCGCAATAAAATTGATAAAAGAACCGGCAGGTGTTTCTTTGCCGCATTCATTAAAAACAGTATTTCCATCAGTACCTGTTTTCAGCGTGATGCGATAGTTACCTGCCTGTTGGATTGGTGAGGCTAATTTTACCTTTATCACATTGCTTAAGCCATCTGCATTGCAGATACCGGCGGCACTTATTACTGCAACAGGAGAAGCGCCACCAGTAATTACAAAGTCACTTCCATCAGTACTGACAGAGCTGCAGAGCATGGGTTTTTTAAAGACCAGTTGCAACATGTCCGGCGCACAGCCAATCTTTACCAGGCTGTCCATAGGTGTTGGAAATAAAGGGAATACCGTAACCCCAAGATTTGAACCGGTAGAAATCGTTCTGCCACAGTTATCCAGTAAATTGACGCCGTTGGCATCATTCTTTATCGTGATGGTATAACTACCCGGGGGCACGGGGCTGGCCAAAGTAAGCACAATGGAATCCATATCAAACCCATTATTGCAATTAATACCTTCTGCAGCTATAATCAGGGCAAAAGCTGGTGTAATGGTAAAGTCGCTGCCATCAGCATTTAGGCTGCTGCATTTCATTTTTTTAGAAAGTTTTACCGTCATTTTAATGCCATCACAAATGGCTCTTGCACCTGCCAGTGCAGGCTCAGTTGGATCAGTGATATTTGCAGAGCCTCCATTGGAACCTCCAAAGGAAAGGCTATAGCCGCTTTGGTCGTTGCCACTGAAATGACTTATCATCAGGATATATTCATGCCCTTCTATTAATTGAGGCATTGCGCTAAACGGGCTTTCATAAGGTTGCGCAACGCTGCCACAGGTGGTAAGCTTACTGCCTGATGGGGTAGCTCCGGTGTTACCAGATTCTCCAGACCAGTTGCAGGCTACAAATAGAGAGACATCAGTATAAACATCGTTGGGATTGCGGCCGGTGATGTCAAATATCTGCCAGTCGTAATCATCACTTAGGTTGTTTGGCGTAATAAGAAACCCTAAGCTTCCTGCTGTAAAACATTTGAAACGGTACCAGTATGGATTCTGGTCAAATAATCCGCTGCAACCCGGTGTTGGTATAGCATTCCCGCCGCAGACCGGTACAGTACTCTGGTGAAAAGTATCTGTACCACAAACCGGAAATGCGGTTGCAGGATTCTGCCCTAAAGTAGCGCAGGGAGTTTGACTAAACCCCGAAAAACAAATAAAACCAAGTAAAAACAGCAGTGTAAATCTTTTCAGTATCATATCAGGATGCAAATCTAACCAATGATGCCTTAACGCACTGCATCGTTGCATGAGTGGTGCAGGTTTTTAACAAGCTCTTAAAAAGCCAAACCCCGGAAAATGTTTGTAATGCCCAAGGCGGCTATATTTGCACCATAAATTATATGCATACTGTAATTGGCAACGATATTGAAAAAGCAAGGCAGTGCCTGATGAATGGCGAGCTGGTGGCCATTCCCACCGAAACCGTGTATGGCCTTGCTGGCAATGCACTTAACGTAGAAGCCGTAGTGAAAATATTTGAGGTAAAGAACCGGCCTGCATTCAATCCGCTGATCATACATGTGGGCAGCTGGCAGGCGGTGGAAAAATATGTACAGCATATTCCTGCAAAAGCAAACCTGCTTGCAAAAAAATTCATGCCGGGGCCGCTAACTTTTTTGTTACCAAGAAAAACCATTATCCCCGACATTGTAACTGCAGGAAGTGAAAAGGTGGCCATCAGGATTCCGAATCATCCGCTAACACTGGCATTATTACAATCTATAGATTTCCCGCTGGCGGCACCAAGCGCCAACCCATTTGGATACATTAGCCCAACTACCCCAGGGCATGTGCTTGAAAATTTAGCCGGGAAAATTCCTTACCTGCTCGATGGTGGTGCCGCAACTGTAGGCCTGGAGTCTACCATTATTGGTTTTGATGAAAACGAACAGGTGTTGCTGTACAGATCCGGCGGCATCAGTACAGAAGAAATAGAAGCTGCATTGAAAGAAAAAATTATACCGGCACCTGCATCAACACAAAAAGATCCGGAAACCTCCGGCCAGTTAAAATCTCATTATGCACCACACACGCCATTGTATATTGGTATAATTGATGAATTAAAAAACCAGTTTGCAGGTAGGAAAATTGCCAGCATCAGTTTTACCAAACAGTTTGAGGATATTGAGGCCAACAGGCAATTTATTTTATCAAAAGAGGGTAACCTGTCAGAAGCTGCAAAAAATTTATTTGCAGCACTCAGGGCTATTGATAAACTGGGAGCTGATGTAATACTGGCAGAAAAATTTCCTGATGAAGGAATCGGAAGGGCTATCAATGACCGGCTCAACAGGGCAAGAGTGGATAACAAATCCTAAATCAGGCAGCTCAACATCACACTATTGTTTTTACTTCACCTTACCCTTTATCTCCTGCAATTTCAATAATGCTTCTACCGGTGTAAGGCGATTGATGTCAACAGCGTCCAGCAATGTTCTTATTTCTTCAAAGGTGGCTGAGTGGGCATCAAAAATACTAAGCTGTATTTTAGGTGCGGCAATTTTTTTAATGGTCTCATCTATGCTGCCTTTATCCTTTCCGCTGTTCCTGCTTTCCTCTAATTGAAGAAGAATTTCATTAGCCCTGTCAATTAGTGTTGGCGGCATTCCTGCCATACGGGCCACATGGATACCAAAGCTGTGTACACTTCCACCCGGAGCCAGCTTCCGAAGGAAAATGATCTTATTGCCTGCCTCTTTATTGGTAACATGATAATTCTTTACCCCCGGCAATTTATTTTCCAGTTCATTCAGTTCATGATAATGGGTGGCAAATAAAGTTTTGGGCTGTGCATTACTGTGATGAAGGTATTCCACAATGCTCCAGGCAATACTGATACCATCATAAGTGGAAGTACCCCTGCCAATTTCATCCAGTAAAATAAGGCTGCGGCGGGTGATGTTGTTGATGATACTGGCCGTTTCATTCATCTCAACCATAAAAGTACTTTCGCCGCCGCTCAGGTTGTCACTGGCTCCAACCCTTGTAAATATTTTATCCGTCAGCGGAACCTTTGCTTCACTTGCCGGAACAAAACTTCCGATATGCGCCATCAAAGTGATGAGTGCTGTCTGGCGCAGGATGGCGCTTTTACCACTCATATTGGGCCCGGTTAAAATGATGATCTGTTGGGAAGAAGGGTCCAGGAAGATATCGTTCGAAATATAGCTCTCACCCACTGGCAAATTGCGTTCTATCACCGGGTGGCGGCTGTCTTTCAGGTCAAGGATGTTGTTATCCTGTATGATCGGTTTTTTGTATTTCAGTTGCAGCGCATTGTTGGCAAAGCAACTTATGCAATCCATTACCGCCAGTACATGGCCGTTCACCTGCATGGGAGCAATGTAATCCTGTAATTCATTCAGTAATTTTTCAAACAACTGCCCTTCAATCTGGAAAATTTTATCCTCTGCCCCGATAATTTTTTCTTCGTATTCTTTCAGTTCCGGGGTGATATAACGTTCGGCATTGGAAAGCGTTTGCTTCCGTATCCAGGTTTCCGGCACTTTGTTTTTGTGGATATTGGTAACTTCTAAATAATAACCAAACACATTGTTGTAACTGATCTTCAGGGAGGAGATACCGGTAAGCAAGGCTTCTTTTTGTTGAAGTTCTACCAAATAATCCTTTCCTCCGGATGCAATTCTTCTGAGTGAATCCAGTTCTTCATCAATGCCACTGGCAATCATCCCGCCTTTGGAAGCAAGGGCTGGAGGGTTTTCCACAATCTCTTTACCGATCTTATCAACAATATATTTACAGGGATTGAGCGAATCACCTAATCTTTTCAGATAATCATTATTACCGGAGGCACAAATTTGTTTGACAGCATCTACCTGCTGCAGCCCCCTGGCGATCTGCAATACTTCCCTTGGATTTACTTTTTTCAATGGTACTTTACTGACCAATCTTTCAATATCACCTGCCTGTTTGATATGCTGGGTAATTTTATTGCGGGTATCGGTTTCTTTTATAAAAAATTCCACCGTATCCAGCCGCTCATTGATCTTTACCAAATCATTCAGCGGCATCAGCATCCACCGTTTCAACAGGCGGGCGCCCATTGGGGATACCGTATTGTCGAGCACTTTAAGCAACGTGTTATTGCCTTCTGCACCGCCCATCAACTCCAGGTTACGGATGGTAAACCGGTCCATCCATAAATGATCTTCGCGGTCTATTCTTTGAATAGAACTGATATGCCCCAGGTTGGGATGTTCCGTATCTTTTAAATAATGCAATATGGCCCCGGCCGCTATGATAGCAGCATCCAGGTGTTCAATGCCAAAGCCTTTCAGGCTGTGGGTTCCAAAATGTTTTAATAAACTTTCTGTGGCATAAGCGGTTGCAAAAATCCATTCATCCAGCGTGTAGGTGAAAAATTTAGTGCCGAAATATTCCTTAAAATGTTTCTGTTGCCTGCGTTGAAAAATTACTTCGGCTGGTTGGAGGCTTTGCAGCAATTTATCCGCATATTCCCTGTCTCCTTCTGCTACAAAAAATTCACCGGTGCTGATGTCTAAAAAAGCGATACCGATTTTATGCTCTTCAAAATGCAGGGCAGCTAAAAAATTATTGCTGTTGTGTTCCAATAATTTGTCACTGGTGGCCACACCGGGAGTTACCAATTCTGTTACGCCCCTTTTTACGATTCCTTTCGCCAGTTTGGGGTCTTCTAACTGGTCGCAGATAGCCACCCGGTAACCAGCCTTAACTAATTTGTGTAAATAAGTATCCAGCGCATGATGAGGAAAGCCGGCCAGTTTGGAAGAATTCTCATCGCCATTATTTCTTTTGGTTAACGTAATGCCCAATACTGCCGAAGCATTCACCGCATCCTGGCCAAAAGTTTCATAAAAATCACCTACCCGGAATAGCAGAATGGCATCAGGGTAGCGGGCCTTGATGGCATTGTGTTGCTGCATTAAAGGTGTTTCGTTGGTTGCTTTGGCCATTTTAATATTGCTTGCACTTGAAAATCTTGTCTCTCACGCAAAGACACAAAGTATTTTAAGACGCAAAAACTTTGACCCTCTGCTTCTTTGCGTGAAAATCAGGGTGTCGCAAAAATAAGGGCTTTCATTGCTTTATAAACAGTTTTCTCACTGCTGTGAATTACTTTTGCCAACAAATTAAAAAGCAGGCAGGGCATGAGAAAACTAA
>JAYVUL010000241.1:0-5959 GCA_043787935.1 Chitinophagaceae bacterium
TGCCACACGACAAGGGTGTACTAAGCATGCACTGCTCGGCAAACGTTGGAAAGGCTGGAGATACGGCTATTTTCTTTGGGTTGAGCGGCACCGGAAAAACAACGCTGAGTGCCGACCCAAACCGCCAGTTGATCGGGGATGATGAACATGGCTGGACAGAAAATGATGTGTTTAATTTTGAAGGCGGCTGCTATGCCAAAACGATCGACCTCACGGAAGAAAAGGAACCCGAAATATTCAGGGCAGTAAAAGCCGGTGCGTTGGTAGAGAATGTTCCTTTTATTAAAGGCACCAACCAGTTTGATTTTACCAGTAAAGAAATTACACCAAATACCAGGATGAGTTATCCATTGCATTTTATCAGTAATGCACTGGAGCCTTCTGTTGGGGCTACCCCAAAAAATATTTTCTTTCTCACCTGCGATTCTTATGGGGTATTTCCCCCGGTAAGTAAATTAACTGCAGGGCAGGCCATGTACCAGTTCATCAGCGGGTATACGGCAAAAATTGCCGGCACCGAAGCGGGTGTTATTGAACCAAAATCAACCTTCAGTGCCTGCTTTGGCGCACCTTTTTTACCTTTGCACCCGGGCCAATATGCAACGATGCTGGGCAGGAAAATGACCACGGGGAAAGTAAATGTGTGGATGATCAATACGGGCTGGAGCGGCGGCGGATATGGTGTTGGCAAAAGAATGAAGTTAGATTTTACCAGGGCAATGATCACCGCGGCATTAGATGGCAAACTGAATGAGGTGGAATATGAGGCCCATCCGGTATTTGGCATGATGATGCCGAAAACATGTCCCGGTGTACCAACAGAAATTTTAAACCCACGCAACACCTGGGCTGATAAAATTGCCTATGATGAAGCAGCTAAAAAATTAGCTTTGCAGTTCATTAAAAATTTTGAAAAATATGCCGGCGGTGTTACAGAAGAAATATTAGCCGCAGCGCCTACTGTATAAAAGGATGTAGCGATTGTTAGCCAAAAAAGAAACCCTCTCTGATCTGTTCAGGAGGGTTTTCTTTTAAATATAGTACCGGGTTTGTTATCGCATTTCAAACTCCTGGCTAAGCTTTTTCTTCAAGCTCAATGCATTGTTTTTAATAAATAATTTTAAAGGTAACCGCACTCTTATCCGGTTTTACCATTTCCAGAATATAATTTCCATGCGCAATACTGTTGTCTAACAGAATCTCGGCATTACCATTGCCTTCTGGCTGCTCAATACTGGCCACCTTTATCAACTGGCCGGTAGTATTGTATAACCTTGCGGTATATTCACCCGGAGGCTGCCCGGCAAAATAAAGCTTTATTTTACCATCCGTTACCGGGTTAGAAAGCAGGGAGATCATAGCTGCCTGCTTACCAAAAAATACTTTGGCTACACCGGAATATTTGGTTTTTCCATCCATATCAACACTTCTGATACGGTAATAATTCATCCCGTACTTTGGATGCTCATCTGCCCAGGAATAGGCACTGCTGCTGTTATTGTTCCTTACGTCTGCGTGACGGTATACTTGTGTGAAACGGCTGCCATCAGTTGATTTTTCCACATCGTAGTGGCTTATCCGGGTTTCATTCTCTACCTTCCATTCTATATTGATCCATTCATTTTTCGGGTAAGCGTTTACGGAAGTGAATGATACGGGCAATACATTTCCAAAGATTGATTTAAATACCAGCCTGAAACGGTCAGCGGCTTTGGATAATGAATCAGGAGTGACATCGAAATTAATGGTGGTGGCCCCTGAAGTACTTACCGGCAGGCGGAGGTTGGTATATTTATCTTCCAGGTACCCTTCAAAACCAGGATTAAAGTCAGTGGCTTCAAACCTGAACTGGTAGGGCAATTCATTCAGCCTGGAAGTGGCAAAGAAAATGGTATCATTTTGCTGCAGGTCTCCCCTCTTTTCAATGGCAATTTTTGTTGACTCTTTAATAATGCTGAAGCTTTCTTTGGTATTAAAAGTGATGATCTTTTTAGCGTCATCATTATCTACCGCATTGCTATACGACGCATCAAAAATATTGAGTACCCCATCCGTTAAAGTATAATCCATGCCATTTTTCACATACATATCAGAACGGAACATTGGCAGGGTGGGCTGTGAAGCCGGGCGCCCGCTCGCAATCCCTATAAGGCTGCTGTTTAAGGCCAATTTATCAGATTCCTGGAAGGTAATATTTCCGGCACTGGCAGCATCAATGATAAAGGCCATCCCTGATTCTATCTTACCGTCAGAAGTGTAGGCACTTGCACTGCTGGTTTGAACAAACGAATTTCCTACACCCGTAAAAGATACCCATTTACCCGGTTGTGTATAAGAGGTAAACATTTTAGGATCCCACAGGTAATAACTGCGGTTTTTCCCTGCTGTACCGGCTACATCTACATTTAGTAAACTGATAGCACTTGCGTAAGGGTTACCCATCATTTGTTTACCGGCAACAATGGGCTTCACCACATTACCGATATTGATTTTTCCTTTTGGTTCCAGGATGGCATTTTGTGCAGCTACATATTGGTTACCGATCACAAAGCCCCTGTCGCCTCTTACAAATAACATCCATCCCTGCTGGTCGGTTACTTTAGTGGCGATAGTTGATGAAGGAGCGCTCCAACTGGTTACACCACTGTTGGCATACAATATAGAGGCACTGTTTGATCCCTGGTCAAATCCGTTTGCAGCACTGTAAATACCGCCTGGCCCGGTGATATGCGTGCCATACCCCGGCCATGGGTTATACAGGCCACCACTTGCATTAGGATTATTTTTATCCGGGTTCACCACGCCTTCCATGTATGCAGTATTGAGAGAAGGAGCTGATGTACTTTCCAGTGGAGCAGTGAGTAACCGCCAGGAGCGTATAGCCGTTGGGTTATAAATAAACCGTTGTACTGCAAACCTGCCCGTACCGCCATACCGCAGGGCTACATTTGCAGAATTTGTAACCGGTGCTACATCTGCGGTACGGGTAACATTTGACACTAAGGTGACATCGCTGTTGCGAAGGCTGAATGTTCCTTTGGTAAAACCTATCTCCCTGTTTACAGTAATATTGCTCAACAACACAACAGAATCCGTTGCATTGGTTTTATTTAGCCAGAGATGAGCAAAATTTTCTCCGCCAAAACCTCCTTCATTATTTTTTAAACTGGAGGCAGGTGCGGTGATAGTTGTCATGGAAGTGCCATTACCACTGAAGTTGGCAGGGCCATCAAAAGTTACCATCCGGTCGTTGTGGTTAAATACGCCACCTGAATTTCTTGTCCAGTTTCCTCCAACATATATATCGCCGCCACTGGAGCTTCCGAGAGAAAGCGTACCGTTGATCGTTACATTTCTTCCTACCCTCAATGCTGCACTTCCACCTGAATAGTTTTGCAGCAGGCTTGACCCGTTTTCTATGGAAAGGTCATAACAAATATATCCGTCCCCTGCAGCAGGAAAATTGATACTCGTATTATTTTGTATCAGCACGTTGGCTGGATACCCTGCGCCAGATGAACTGCTGGTCCATTCAAGGCCTCTGGTAAAAGTACTGGCGGTTTTATAAGCCAGCGCAGCACTTGGGCAGGTATATGCCGGGGAATGCCCTGTTACACTGCCTCCGGCTTGCAAACTAAAAGTTCCCGCAATGGTGCTTGCCGCACCAAAATCAAGTGCTCCATAGGTATCAATGTTATTAAAAGTAGTAGTACCACCAATGGTACCGCTCCCAAGAAATGCTACCGTACCTGTGCTGCCCGAACCATTAAATGTGCCATTGTTGGTAAAGCTGCCGCCTGATGTTATGCTTAAATTATAGGCCCCGGTCATTATTAAACTGCCGGTGGCCGCCACAGCTATTGAATTGGCAACAGCATTGGCAAATTGAATATTTACGGTTGAACTGGCAGGGATGATAACATTGGTGACGGAGGTAGGTACTCCGCCGCACCAGTTTCCTGCGGTGTTCCAATCTCCTGAGGCTCCGCCAATCCATTGACCGGTGGCATTTACCGTTACTGTTACGGTGCTGCTCATTTGTACACTGCAGGCCGTGGTGGCATTTGAAGCCAGCACATTAAATACAGTGGTGCTGAACAAGGCCCCTGTTGGTAAACTGATTGTTCCTCCGGTACCCGCCACGGCAGCTCCTATCGTTGCATTAGTAGCGTTGTTGCGTAACTGGTAGTTGACTCCTGATTGCGAACCGGCAATCTGTATATTGGTGGAAGAACCTGAGCAAATAGCAGCAGAAGCAGCTGTAGGAATAATATTTGCCGGTAATGAATTGATGGTTACAGTAAATGAATTACCGGTGCTGCCGCAACTATTTGCATTTGTCACTGTTACGGTACCGGTGTAAGTTCCTGCTGCCACACTTGCTGCAATGGGCACTGTCATTGGTGTTGCAGGAAGCACTGTATTGCCCAGATTAACCAACCCTGCTGCCAATGCGGCGGCATTCCAGGTAATGGTATAATTGGTTGGTGTGTTGGTTGTAGCACTATAACTTAAAGTAGAATTTTGTGCACTGCTGTTAAAACAAACTGTTGCTGCTGTGGCAGAAGTGGTAATGGTTGGTAATCCATTGATGGTTACCGTAAATGAATTGCCGGTGCTGGTGCAGCCATTGGCGTTAGTAACTATTAAGTTTCCGGTATAAGTTCCTGCTGCTACCCCTGCAGCAATATTGAAAGTGATTGGTGTGGCCGGAAGTGCCGTGCTACCCACATTTACCAATCCTGCAGCCAGGGCCGCTGCATTCCACGTAATGGTATAATTAGTTGGTGAGTTAGTAGTAGCACTATAACTTAAGGTGGAGGTTTGTGCACCTGCACTGATGCACCTTGATGCTGCTGTTGGAGAAGTCGTTATAGTGGGTAATCCATTAATGGTTACCGTAAATGAATTGCCGGTACTGGCACAACCATTGGCATTAGTAACAGTTAGGGTTCCTGTATATGTTCCTGCCGCCACACTTGCGGCTATCGAAAAAGTGATTGGTGTAGCTGGAAGCGCTGTACTTCCCACATTTACCAATCCTGCTGCCAGGGCCGCTGCATTCCAGGTAATGGTATAAGTTGTGGGTGAGTTAGTAGTAGCGCTATAACTTAAGGTAGAGGTTTGGGCAATGCTGCTAAAACATACCGCTGCTGCTGTGGCTGATGTAGTAATGGTTGGCAATGGATTGATGGTTACCGTAAATGAATTGCCTGCATTACTACAGCCATTGGCATTGGTTACATTAACGGTACCGGTGTAAGTACCTGCTGCCACACTTGCTGCAATCGGCACTGTCATTGGTGTGGCAGGAAGCGCAGTACTGCTGAGATTAACCAAACCTGCTGCCAATGCGGCTGCATTCCAGGTAATGCTATAGTTGGTTGGTGTGTTGGTAGTAGCGCTGTAACTTAAGGTAGAATTTTGTGCACTGCTGTTAAAACAAACTGTTGCTGCTGTGGCAGAAGTAGTAATCGTTGGTAATAGATTAATGGTTACCGTAAATGAATTGCCGGTGCTGGTGCAGCCATTGGCGTTAGTAACTATTAAGTTTCCGGTATATGTTCCTGCTGCAACTCCCGCCGCTATATTGAAAGTGATGGGTGTGGCCGGAAGTGCTGTACTGCCTGCATTTACCAATCCCGCTGCCAATGCTGCTGCATTCCAGGTAATGGTATAATTGGTCGGGGTATTAGTAGTGGCACTATAACTTAAAGTGGAGGTTTGTGCACCTGCACTGATGCACCTGGCTGCTGCTGTGGCAGATGTCGTTAATGTGG
Source organism: Chitinophagaceae bacterium (assembly GCA_043787935.1). Taxonomy (GTDB): domain Bacteria; phylum Bacteroidota; class Bacteroidia; order Chitinophagales; family Chitinophagaceae; genus Ferruginibacter. The sequence continues at coordinate 5,781 of JAYVUL010000241.1, forward strand.
GTAAGCCATTAATAGTTACCGTAAATGAATTGCCGGTACTGGCACAACCATTGGCATTGGTAACAGTTAGGGTTCCTGTATAAGTTCCTGCAGCCACACTTGCAGCTATCGAAAAAGTGATTGGTGTAGCTGGAAGTGCGGTACTACCCACATTTACCAGGCCAGCTGCCAGGGCTGCC
>JAYVUL010000242.1:0-30296 GCA_043787935.1 Chitinophagaceae bacterium
CACCATTGCTGATATTTTTTTCTGTCATTTCCACATAGTCATCACCCAATACCCCCCTGATAAACGTTTCATCTTTTATGGAACTGAACACCCCGATGAAAACAAAAGCAACAAAAAGTAAAAACGTAAACAGCAAAATTTTGTGGTAGCGTTTAAACAACAGCGGGAGCTCATATTTCCAGAAGAGGAAAACACGGGAGTATTTTTCTTTTTTATTTTTGTAAATGTTCAGGTAAATACCGGATGCAATACCATTGATCCACCGGGTGACCTTGCTTTGTGGGTAAAATGTTTTTGCATAAGACAGATCATCCACCAAGGTAACGAAACGTTCTGCTGTTTCATCAGGATCGTTTGTTTTCTCCTGCTGATATTTATTCCATTTATCAACATTCCTCTTTATAAACATTCCCTCACGCATGTGTTAAAAATAAAGAATTTATGTATTCAAAATCCGGCACCGTAGTAATTTGTATTTTATGGACAATGAATTATTTTTTCCCAATAGGATACAATCAATACCGGTTTATGTTGGCAGCCTTTGCCCGTTCATTTTGGCTGTACACTTCCCTTCCGGTCAGGGCAATCCCTGGCAGGAATGAATTTTATTTTTCAATTTAAAACAATTAATTTGTACTATGCCTGTAATACAAATTGCTACCCCATTTAATATTGACATTGAATTTGAAGTGGCCGAATTTCACAAACGGCTGTTGGCATATATTATTGATTTTGTACTGCTCCTCACTTATATGTTCAGCTTGCTGTACCTGCTTTTTGGAGGGCTCAGGCTCGGTGAAAGCAGCTTTGGCTTTGTAAAACTGGTGATATTGCTTCCGATGCTTTTTTATACGCTGGGGAGCGAATTGTGGTGGGGTGGACAAACGGTAGGTAAAAAAGTGCTGAGCATCAAGGTTGTAAGCCTGGATGGCGGCGAACCTACACTGGGCCAGTATTTGCTCCGGTGGTTCCTGCGGTTTTACGAATGGGGGTTTATCATCTTCACGTTGTCGTGGTACAATGGATTTTTGGGTTTTGGTTTTTTATTATTGGGAGGGATCACTTCAATTATTATCATGGTGCTGTCATCAAAAAGCCAGCGGCTGGGAGACCTTGTTGCTGGTACAGTGGTGGTTAACACCAAATCCAATCTTACAGTGCATGATACTATTTTTCAGTACGTGGCTCAAAACGATTATAAAGTCAGTTTCCCCCAGGTGATGAAACTGAGCGACCGGGATATCAATACCATTAAAGGCGTAATTATACAGGCCCGAAAAAACAACAGCTACGAAATGTGTAACCGGGTGGCATTTAAAGTGCAGGACGTGCTGAAAGTTCCTACCGATATGTATGCAATTGATTTTTTAGAAAAGATTCTGGAAGACTATAATTATCTGGCAACGAGAGAATAAAAGCTATATAAAACAAAATCAGGCTACCGGGCAGCCAATTTTTTACCTAATTTCACCAGGAAAAAGGTAATAATAAAGGCAGCAATAACATCAATGGAATAATGCACATGCTGAAATAAGACCATAATACCTACACTGATGGCAGCCATAAAACCAAGCCATTTATCCGTTTTTTTCTCAAAACATAACGCCATCATCAGCATGTTGGAAGTGTGACCGGAGAAAAAAAGATCTTTTGTAATAAAAACATCCTTGCCACCGTAGGTAAGGCTGGTTAGCGGGTCTTTAATTACTATAAGCCCTGCAGGAGGATCCAGCGGTACCAGGTAAATCGTTATTATTCTTGCTATACAAATCAATACCAGGCAGTAAATAACATCTAAAAAAATGGCAGGTTGATTTATACAGCGAACGATCAGCAAAACGGTTACTGACCAAATAATAAGAAAAATAGGTATGGAAAAATCGTGTGGTGTTAAATATTCCAGTAACCTGTCATTCAAAATGATCCCTTTCCTGCTCTCAATCACCGCAAAAAAGGATGGAAACAGCAATAATATAAAAGCAAACAGGAGTACTGAAGCAATGATCTTGCTCCGAAACCGGGTGTTTTCCAATGCTCCGCCCCAGCTGCTGATCTTTATTTCCGAATAATTGGTTTGGTTAGTAGGTTCATGCACGGTGCAAAAATAACTCTCAATTGTATATTTTCCATCAGTTATCAGAAATTATCAAAACATTATAAACCGGCTTTGCATGTTAACAGGCAAATAATGCATTGCAGCAAAATGGAAATTGTATCACTTGGTAACCATTGCAGGACTTGCCGATTGAGCGTTTCGTTTACCATCAGGATCAGGGTTAAGCACTACAGAAAGAACAAATAAAATCCTGCCATCAGTAATGGCATCATCAGCATTTAATATCGAGGCGGATGAATATTTGCCATCAGTGCAATTCATGCATCCTAAAACAATTTCTTCTTTTTTGAAATTAATTTTTCCGCTATTGCCGGCTATTACTATCCCAGCGTTTGCAGCATTACTGCCATAAAACTTAAGATCGCTTCCATTCAACATCCGCAATTCATACAAAGGCATACCAGCGTGAACGCCACTTTTAAATATCCAGTTGCTTTCCGCAATAAACTTGTCAGAATTCAGCAGGCTTTTCAGCTTTTGCTGGCCACCAAAAAGCAGGTTGGCCTGGTCTTTTTTATTTACCTCATCTTTCCATATGAACACTACCTGTCTGCCCGTATTCAAAAACAAGACAGAACATTTAGCCAGTTCATTTCCCGAAAAATAATAGATGTCTTTTTTGACGTTTTCTTCACCAAAATAATAAACCAGGTATTCATGGGAAGTAAAACACAATAAATCATCGGCATAATAAATATCCTGCGGGTCGGGAAATGTTTTTTTATAGAACAGCAGCGACCACTTGACAATACTGTCTTTTTCTTCAGTAAATACAGTAACTGTTACATCTCTGTATTGAAATAAAAGGGGCTTTGAGCCAGCGGGTTCATCGTCCCTATTACAATAAAAACCGGCCAGCTTCAACTGTTTTATTAAATCTTCAAACTCCTGCCGGGAAGCCGTTTGATAAGTAAGGGTAAATTCATCCTTATTATCTTTCCTGGTAAGACATCGCTTTACCGAATCAACCGGTTTATTCTTTTTGATCTCTGGTTTATAATTATAAATTTTTACCAGGCTGTCTCCCTGCCGGGAGGAATTAGTAAAATAGAATTTCTTTTTGGCCAGCCAGTCATCAAATTTTGCAGCTTTAAGGGTAAGTGCGTTCAACAGGTTAGCAGCAGGCAAAACCTGGCCATACATAAATGATACAGGCAGGATAAAAGCAGCAAAAACCAGCAACTTTTTCATTCAATAATTTGAATTGTTACCCAGGTGAATAAAATAGGGGCAGAACAATAAGCAGCATACCCCTGATACAGGTTTATACAACGAAAAATGTGCTGTCTTAGTACAATGGAAGGAAAGTAGTTTACCAGGTTAATAATACGGTGCAGGGCAATCAATGAAATATTACACTTCTGGGCTGCTGGTTTGTAAATCCCTGCACCAATCCAGAAAAAGCTGCAGCCCCTGCCGTTTTCCCTCATCTAAATGGTATTGAATATTCTCTTTGTAGTATTTGTTCAGGTCGTAATCAGGAAAAGGATTTTGCTGTACCACTTCCGCCAAATGCTGCAGGCCATATTGATTGGCTTCATTAAAATCAGCAATAAATTTACTGCTCATTGGTTTATTGCTTACCCAGGCAGCAAATACAAAGGGCAGGCCGGTATATTGTTTCCATGCCAGGCCAAGATCGTAAATAAACGGAGACATTTTTCTATGTTTTAATGCCTTGTCGCCAATTACAACAGCAGCGGTGCTGCCTCTTATTTGATTGATAAAATTGTCACCAGCCATTTCAAACAGGGGATCTATTTTCCAGTACTTTTTCAGTAAGTACTGCACCAATAAAACTGAGGTGCGGCTTTCATAGTCTAATAGTACCCTGGTTATTTTCTCAACAGGTACATCACTAAATAAGCAAACACTGGCTACTTCACCGTTGCAGGCAATACAATAACCGGAATCTATAAAATATTCCTTCATTTCGGGAATAATGGCTACCGGAACCAGGCCGATATCAATCGTATCGTCCAGCAATGCCTGTGCAATTTTCCGGGGATAATCCATCACCAGTTCCACTTCATCTTTCATCATACCATTTTCCAATCCATAAATCAGGGGCTTTGTATTGAGGTAACTCACTGCACCCACTTTTATCTTGTTGCTGTTACTCAAAAGCGCAACAGTATCTGCCACTTTATTCAAATTCATTTTGCAAAGATAGCGGTACAGCATACTTTTTCAAAAGCAGCCGTTGCAGGTACAACAGGTTTTTCAACAGCAGCCGTTATCTTTGCCGATATTTTTTAATATGGAACTATCAGCACTTACAGCCATTGGCCCGATTGACGGACGCTACCGGAAACAACTGCAGCACCTGGATGAATATTTCAGTGAGTATGCACTCATTAAATACAGGGTATTGGTGGAAGTGGAATACTTTATATTTTTGAGTGAAAAGAAATTTTTCAAGCTGCCGGCAGCTGTAAAAATACATTTGCAAAATACCGCTGCCAATTTTTCAATTGAAGACGCAGAACAAATAAAGGAAACAGAGAAGGTTACCAACCATGATGTGAAAGCTGTTGAATACTTTCTGAAAGTACAATTGGACAAATGCAATGCCTCCCAGCTGAAAGAATGGATCCACTTTGGGCTGACCTCACAGGATATTAATAACACGGCCATTCCATTAAGCTGGAAGGATGCTGTGGAGCACGAATACCTGCCGGCGATATTAAACCTGCAATCAGCAATCTGTAAAATGGGTGCGGATTATAAGCAGGTACCAATGCTTGCCAAAACGCACGGCCAGCCGGCTTCTCCCACCAGGCTGGGAAAAGAAATGATGGTATTTGCAGAGCGGCTTGAAAATCAAATCCAGTTGTTCAGCTACATTCCTTTTACTGCAAAGTTTGGCGGAGCTACCGGTAATTTTAATGCTCACCATGTAGCCTACCCCAAATACAAATGGGTAAAATTTGCCAATGATTTTACAGAAGATAAGCTGGGCTTGCAACGCCAGCAGTACACTACCCAAATAGAACACTATGATACCCTGGCAGCTCATTTTGATGCCATTAAAAGAATCAATACGGTATTGATGGATTTTTGCCGGGATATCTGGACCTATATCAGCATGGATTACTTCAAACAAAAAACCAGGAAAGGTGAGATAGGCAGCAGCGCCATGCCCCACAAGGTAAACCCCATTGATTTTGAAAATGCCGAAGGCAACCTGGGCATTGCAAACGCTTTACTGGAACACTTTTCAGCCAAGTTGCCGGTATCAAGAATGCAGCGGGACCTGACAGATTCAACTGTACTGAGGAATATCGGATTACCGGTAGCACATACCATCCTTGCAGTAAAATCAATAGAAAAAGGAATTGAAAAATTAGTTTTGAACCAGGCAAAACTAAATGCGGATTTAGACAATAACTGGGCGGTGGTGGCAGAGGCTATCCAAACAATATTAAGAAGGGAAAACTATCCCCGGCCTTACGAAGCATTGAAAGAATTAACAAGAGGCAAGGCTGCCATTGATAAAAAAATCATACACCGGTTTATTACTACGCTAAAAGTTTCTGGTGCAATAAAGAAAGAACTCAAAGCCATTACGCCGTTTAATTATACGGGTATCTAAAGAAAAATTTATTTGCAATGACTACTTCGATTGCACCACTACCTTCATCAACTGCCTGCTGTTATCGGGAAGCAATATCTCCAATTGGTAAATACCTGCATTTAATAAGAAGCCGGGCGATATCATGTAAGCCGCATTACCGCCAGCATGATTAATCTTTTTGCTGCAGACCACTTGACCATTAGCGTTCAATAATCTTGCGGTGTAAATACCTGACGGTAACCTGTGGCCAATTTGCCAATTGATCTGATTATCAGTAACCGGATTAGGGAAGACATACAATTGTGGGCTGCTGCGTACTATCCTTACCTGTTGAACAGCACTATAAGCTGTAACCCCATAATAGCTAACTGCTTTGATGCGGTAATAATAATACCCTGCAGCAGGGTTCTTATCTGTAAAACTATACTCAGCGGGGCCATTGCTGTTGCCCGTACCCGTTGTTGTTCCAATTGTTGTATAATTAATCCCGTCGGTTGACCGCTCTATTTCATAATGGCCGGCATCTTTTTCTTTCACAACACCCCATTTCACCATAATATCATCATTGAGCACAAAAGCGTTTATTGAAGTGTATTCCATCCATTGCTTAAATACCAGGTGGAACCGGTCTGACTTAACACTCCCGGTATTTAGGGTTGCACTAAAAGGCACTTTGGTTGGCGTTATTAAACTTACGGGTGTGCTGCTGTTTAAAAATTGATCTTCCAAATAGCAGGCTAAGTTATTTTCAGCCATACTATCGGGAGTGAACTCCAACTGGTACGCACGTTGTTTCAGCTGCGCCAGTTTGAAGAATATGGTATCTGACTGGGTAACCGGTTTCCTTCTTTCAATGGCTAAAACTTTATCTCCCCTTCTGATACCAAAGTTCTCAGAAAAATTACCCAGCTTATAAATATCCAGCCCATCCACGTCATTGCTGTAAGCTGGATTATAAGTAGTGAGCACACCATCCAGCAAAGCTGCAGAGCTGCCAGTTACCCATTGCAGGTTTGTTCTCATCTGCCTGTGTAAAGGCCGGAATACAACGCTGCTGCTGCCACTGATTTTTATGGCTTCAGTAAAATCAACTGTGCTTGGGGTACTGCCAAAGTCCATCATAAATGCTGCACCCGATTGAATAGTACCTATATTATCAATACCCTGCGAACCACCGGACGAGGTGTAATCATCAACCAGTGTTACCGTTCTGTCGTAAGTGCTGCCATTGTAAGCCAGCGTTACCCAAGCCCCAACGCCATTGGAACCGGCTAAAGTAGGGTCCCATAGATAGTATTTATTTTGGGCCATGGAAAATCCGTTTACAGCAGCAACCGTATTGAAATTAATAGCGGATGCAAAAGGATTGCCTACACAGGTTAGCCCGCTGCTGGTGATACTAACAGGCGTTATGTTAGCAACATTCAACCGCCCACTGTTTCGAAGGGTAGTATTATTTGGTACGGTAGCTGTTCCAAAGGATAGGTCAACAGCCCTGCTTCCTCTTACAAACAACATATAACCAGGCTGATCTGTTATTTTTTGTGTATATAACGAAGTGGCTGTTGGAAAAGGCAGCCAGTTACCGGAAACAAAATACCTTATAGAGGAATTCCCATTTACATTCTGATCATAACCATTTGCATTGGTACCACCGCTGATATGTGTACCATATCCATTAACCGGGTTGCTTGCCACTGTTGCAGGCCCCATTGGCCATTTGGTTGCGCCTTCCTGCCAGGCTGCATTGATGCTGGGTGCGGTGGCTGCTATAACCGGGGCGGTCAGCAACCTCCATGCTCTTCTTGCGGGTATAAAACGTTCCACCACAAACTTACCGGAACCACTATACGTAAAACCGGCAGTGCTTCCTACCTGCCCTACATTAGCAGTGGCTGATGCATCTGAAAGAAGTGTTACACTTACATTATTCAATTGGATGATACCGTTAAGAGGCTCCAGTGTGCCGGATATACTGAATGATTTATCCAGGTTTACTCCTGCAGCATTATCCACCTGAAGATCTTTCATCGCTGTAATGACTGCACTGCTTCCCGGAAAATTTTGTAACACACTGCCGTTCAGTTTTATCTTTCCGTTGTTGGTGATCGTTCCTCCGGTATTGGTATAACTTCCTGTAATGGTAAATTGATCCGTGGTATTGAGGGTGATGGAGGCCCCGGGGAAAATTATAATATCCTTTACGCTGTATGCTCCGCCAATTACCGGGTAATTGGCCAGGCCTGAGGGAATAATCACATTTGTGCCTGCTGTTGGAATACTACCACCGCACCAATTGATTACATCATTCCATGTAGTGTTAATCCCTAACCAGGTACCAGGAACAACAAAATTAACCACCGCAGCAGGGTTTCCGGTTACTGATGCAGGTACATTACCATTACAGGGGCTGATTCCGCCGGATGACCTTACATAGTAAGTGATACTGGCTCCGGGAGTGATTACCGTAGAGGCATCTGCACTGGCTGTTGGACTACCGACTGGTGTAACAAAGTTATTTGCTGCAGTCCCCTCATACCATTGCCATTGGGCACCCGGTGCCAGCGTGCCTCCTGTTTGTGTCAATGTAATGGAAGAACCCTGGCAAACAGTAATTGTTGCTGCGCCATTGGCCAGGGCAGCACTATTGGTTGTAGATGCCGGTTTAACAGCAACAGTTATCATATTGGAGGTACTGTTGCTTCCTCCACAACTCACAATGGCCTGGTAATAGGTGGTTGCAGCTATGGCAGAAGCAGGGGAATAGGTAAGACTGTTGCTGCCAACATTGGCCCAGGGGCCACCGCTGCTGGATGCCTCCTGCCATTGAACGGTTCCAATGGTACCGGTTAGCGTTAGGGAAGGTATTCCTCCAACGTTGCAATAATCCAGCACGGAGGAAGACAGGGTACCGGTATTATAAGTACCCGGTGTAATGGTTGTACTGAACGCATTATTGGTAATATCTTTATCAACAGGCCCCCCGCCTACAGCAGTGGAGATTATAAAATTATAGGTACCGGCTGCGCTCATGTTAAGTGTGGAAGGCATGGTAACAATTAAACTGTCGCCAGCAGCCAGCATGCCTGTATTGATCGTATTTAAAAGCGTTGCAGTTGCTGCACCGGTTACTGCAACGGTAACAGTTACCGGAGCAGTGGCAAAATTTATCACAATAGTGTTGTAATTTTTTATCACCACTTTTACGGTAGCCGTTGCAGTAAGGCAGGCAAAACCAGCCGGTGTATAAAGTCCTGTAACGCCCATATCTGCTTTGGTAACGGCTGTAAAATTTCCTGCATCAGCACCAATATCTGTTGGTGTTAAACCCGGCCTTGACTGGGCATCATAATCATCAGTTATCCCTGCAATTAATAAACCATTGGACTCTGCTATGGAAGGTGTTGGGCTGGGCTTGATGTGTAAATCAACAGTAGCGGAAGTTCCACCAGGATTTATTAACTGGGGGTTGGCACTGTATGAACCGGCATCGTTTCCTGAACTGGTTTTCCAAACAGCCAATAAAGGAATATCTGTTCCGGAAAGGTTGCCTAATATCTTTCCTGTGCCCGTGGCTAAAAGAATATTATAGTTGGAAGTTACACCGGAGATGCCCGCCAGTTTAACAGCATAATGGGAAGGGCTTAGTGCTGAAACATTCGACCTGTCATTCCAAAAAATATTATTGAAATAGTTCCTGGTAACCGCAGTATTTATTGAACTGTTAAATGCATAAGAAGCACTGCCGGAACCTACCCCACTGCCACCAATATACACCGTGTTAAAGTAAAAGTTATTGGTGCCGCTTTCTTCAAAAATACCTTCGATATCATATGCTGTACTTACGGAAGTGCCGGCACTGTTGACGCCAAGGCGGACCATATTGTTGCGGTAGGTGGCCACAGCAGATGCAGCATGTATACCCACCAGTAAACTGCCGGTAACCGAACTGCTGGCCGAAAAGGAGTGAATAAAATTTTTCTCAATAACGTTGGTTCCGCTCAGGGGACCTGAAAAATATATGCCTGCAATACCTGTACGAAGGGCCAAAACACTTGATGTAAGATTAAGAATTTTATTTCCTGATATGACCTGGTTGCCTGCACTTGCAGATGAAAATATACCTACGGCAGCATATCCGGTAGTAATGGTACTGGCACTGCTCATACTTGTAATCGTATTGTTTGAAACAGTATACACAGCACCGGCCCCCAACAACCTTATCCCATAGGCGATGCAAGCTGTTCCGGCAAATATTGCCCGGTCATTGGTCATGCTGTTATTTGAAATGATGTGTGTATTATTGGTAACAAGGCCCTGTATACAGGCAAACGGGGTATTTAAATTATGGGTATTGCTGTTAGGTACTAATGATGTGCCGATGGTATTATTATTAATCATGTAGGTTCCTGTATTCCCGGAAAAATTAATACACTGAAAGGCGGCGGTGGAAGATACGGCTCCGTCTACGTCAATATCCCCAATGAGGTTATTACTGATATTTACTGCCCCCATTCCTGCCGCTCCGGTACCGGCATTGATAGCAGCAAAATTATTAGCCGATGAGCCGTTTAGGGTGATGGCAATATTACCCGAACTACCGTTACTGCCTATTGTATTACCTGTAACAGTGCCCACATTATAGGTTCCATCCGATAAATTGATAATAGAATGAAGCGGTGAAGACGTACTGGAAACAAATATGATTTTCCTGATGGTGTTGCCCTGTATGCTATTGGCAACAATACTACTCAGGCTTAGTTTAAATACCTGGATGATACCAGAACCTGTAAGTGTAAGGTTACCACTAACAGCAAGTGAAACACTGCCTCCAACATAATTACCAGTGATGGTAAAATTTGTCATTTGAACATCGTTGGTGGTGATGGCTGAAAAAGTACCTGCAATTACCCTGTTCGATGTCTGGTAAAAGCTGTTGCCACTGATTGTCCAGTCGCTGCTGGCCTGCACCACATTTATACCAGCCATACTACCGGCAGCAGCATAAAAATTAAAAATATCATTATTTGAAATAACAATGCCACTATTGAACATGGCAGGGGAAGTAGTATTGCCGGAAGATATGATGGCATTTACCGGAGTACCGCCTGCTGCATCTGAAATGGCATTATTGTCAATGGTAATATTGTCATTGCCATTTTGCGATCCCCAAAAATTATTGGTACTTCCAAAAATAATAGTGCCGCCACTTGTACTGTTGTTGGCACTTTTGATAGTACAATACTTAATGCTGTTGCTGCCGGCATCATTTACAAAACGTATGGCATAAGAGGAGCCTACGTTGGTATTTTGTATGGTAAGTTGCCTGGTTGTGCCTGCACCGCCCGGCCTGCCGTCAAAAAAAATATTGCTGCCGCCGTCAAACAACAGGGTGCCGGTAGTATTGCCAGAGGTTATACTCAACCCGGTAGCAGCGGCTTCGGGCCTGAAGGTTATTGTATTGGCAATGCTGCTTCCGCCTATAGGGTTAATAGTTAAAGGGAATGTTTCTACAGTGGATACATAAGTACTCTTCAGCTCAAAAATATAGGCTCCGGTAATACTGCCACAACTTCCCAAATCGATTAATGCAAGGGTAATCGATGCGTAATCCCCACCGGGGCCAATTGTATATAAACCCGGTATTGGGCAGGCTAATGGAGAATGGATTCCTTTTGTATTGCCTGGATGCCGGTTATCGTTATATGCTTCTGCCAACTGCCCCATAGCAATAAGTAAACTGGCTGTGATTAAAAATGTATAAAATTTCTGCATAAATTAGTGCTAACAGCAGATAAACCTTTTTTAGCGAATAAAACAAAATACCCACAATCTTACCTTCAATCTATTAATGATTTACTGGTTTTGTGAAAAAAGTTTACTTTATTAAAGCAAATTATTAAAATATTTTTCCAGGGAGGAGTAGCATAATTGTTGCATAATTCCTGCTGCTCATTTGATTTGTTTTAGGGTACGGTTATTTTGCAGGATATTGATTATGTACAATATTATTCAAATTTATTGAAATTTGGCATTAATTTTCAATTTTTAAATAAATATGGCCTTTGCAGAATACCAACAAACTACATGCTTATTTATGCACTTCACTGGTAAAATGAAATTCGATGTCGGGGTTATTTTGTCTTTCAGTATTTAAGAACCATTCGCTTTGCGCCAGGTACACCAGGTGGCCATCTTTGTCTTCAGCGATATTAGCCTGTTTGTATTTGATAAAATCTTCCAGTTTCTTTGGATCTTTACTGGTAATCCAGCAGGCTTTATAAAAGGGAAGGCTGTTCATTTGTACCGATGCGCCGTACTCCTGCAAAAGCCGGTATTGGATCACTTCAAACTGCAGTTCACCCACACAGCCAATGATCTTTTTATTACCGCCAAACTGGGTGAACAATTGTGCCACCCCTTCGTCAGTAAGCTGCAATAATCCTTTTTCCAACTGCTTGGTTTTCATAGGATCTTTATTCTGTACCTCTTTAAATATTTCAGGAGAAAAAGATGGAATCCCGGTAAAGAAAAACTTCTCCCCTTCTGTTAAGGTATCTCCTATTTTAAAATTTCCCGTATCAAATAAACCTACTACATCCCCGGGAAATGCTTCTTCTATCACATCTTTTTGTCGTGCTAAAAAGCTATAAGGGTTATTAAACCGGAAGTCTTTTTCCAACCTTACATGTTTATAATATTTACTTCTTTCAAAGCGCCCGCTGCAAACTCTTAAAAAAGCGATCCTGTCCCGGTGCTTGGGATCAAGGTTGGCATGTATCTTAAAAATAAAACCGCTGAATTTATCCTCTTCCGGAGCCACATCCCTCACCGTGGTATGTCTTGGGCGGGGGGTTGGAGCTATGCGGATGAAAGTATCCAGCATCTCTTTTACCCCAAAATTATTTACTGCACTCCCAAAAAACACCGGTGCTACCCTTCCAGCCAGGTAATCTTCCAATGCAAGTTCGCCGTAAACGCCATCTATTAGCTCAACATCCTCCCTTAATGTATGGGCATCCTTCTCCCCTATTTTCGCATCTAAAACTGCGTTATTCAGATCAGTAATTTCCAACACATCTTCATCATTAGCTTTGGTTCCTGCAGTAAACAGCACCAGGCTTTTTAGGTGCAGGTCATATACTCCTTTAAAATCCTTTCCGCTATTGACAGGCACCGTCATTGGATGCAACTGTATCTTCAATTCATTTTCAATTTCTTCCAGCAGGTCAAAACGGTTCTTTCCATCCCGGTCCATTTTGTTGATGAACACAATAACCGGTGTGCTGCGCATGGCGATTACTTCCATCAACCTGCGGGTTTGTGCCTCTACACCATTCACACTGTCAATCACCAGTACCACGCTGTCTACAGCCGTTAAGGTTCGATAGGTATCTTCCGCAAAGTCTTTGTGGCCCGGGGTATCCAGCAGGTTGATAAGATGGCCCTTATATTCAAATGTCATTACACTGGTGGCCACACTGATGCCCCTTTGCCTTTCAATTTCCATAAAATCGGAAGTGGCATGTTTCTTTATCTTGTTGCTTTTTACAGCACCGGCTGTTTGAATGGCGCCACCAAACAGCAAAAACTTTTCTGTTAAAGTGGTTTTACCGGCATCCGGGTGAGAGATGATGGCGAATGTTTTACGTTTGTTTATTTCGTTGATGTACTTCATGTTGTTTGCCACTGATTACACAGATCTGCACAAATCCAGAGCTATTTTTTTGAGGTGCAAAGGTAAGGGTTGATAAAATTGAATGCAAAAGTGATTGACATTCTCCCGGCTGCAATCTTATTGGGTAAGGCAAAGGAGTAGAATTATGTTTTGTACGCAGATGATGGTATGCTTTTCATCAACAGTCCTGTCTTACGCTATTACTCCGGCCCAGTATCCATGCGCAAGGCCCTCACCGGGGTAGCCCCGTCCGAACGGTGTTCAGCCGGGCGGGCGCTTCAGCCAGGCGTATACATTGGGCTGTTGGAATCCTAATGAAGGGAGGTGATCCCTTGCAATATTGAATGATTAGTCCATAGTATGGCGGGGAGGCCTGGGCCAGGCAAGCCAGTTTAGGGGAATAAGTTTAACAGAACTCACCGTCCTGAGACTATTTACAAATGCGCAAAATCCGCTTCAAAATCCCCCCTGATCCGCTCTATAGAAGGATTAAAATAACCAAATTTTACATTAGGGAATTCTTCTCTCAGCAGTTCCATCATTTGTTTTACGCCCATACACTCGCCGGTTTCTGTTACACCAATTTTTCCAAGGTACCAGTCAGGGTCGATATTAAAATTGCGCCACTGTATCATGCAGAGGTCAGTTTCTATGATCAGTTCACGCAGGGCTTCGTATTCTTCAATACTGTCCGTCATGCCCGGGAAAACGAAGTAGTTGATGCTTGTCCAGCCGCCATAGGCACGGACAATTTTCAGGCTCTCCTTTAAGTCATCAAATACATAATTATTGGGGCGGTAATAAGGGGTATAAATTTTTTCCCGTGCTGAGTTGGTACTCACACGCATACTGTTGAGGCCGGCTTCACACAAGGCTTTTACGGCATCAGGCTTGCTGCCGTTGGTGTTAATATTGATGCTGCCCTTTGTTGTATGCTTTCGGATCTCGATGATACTGTCACGGATGGTTTCCCACATCAGCAGGGGTTCACCTTCGCAGCCCTGCCCAAAACTGATGATGGGGAAGGGTGCTGTTTCCAGATGCGGCACTGTAAACTCCGTGATCTCTTCCGGGGTAGGCTTAAACGTTAGCCTATCTTGCGTACTCACAATGGTTTCGTCACTGGGCTGAAAACTAATGCACCCTATACAGTTGGCATTGCAGGCCGGCGATGAAGGCACCGGGCACTCCCAGCGGCCCATGGCAAGGTTCCTGGCAGCCGGGCAATGGTATGTATTGCAGCAGTTTTCCATCAAATGCTTTACCAGCCTGTTGTGGGGATAGGCCTGTAACAAATGGGTGGTACCGGTTATAATTTCCCCTTCATCATAGCCTTCACTTTCCTGGCGGATATCCTGCTCAATCCTTACGGCAGGCACATAAAATTTATTATCCAGCCAGCCTGCAGCCGTATAGCAAAACAAGGGTAAAGTCGGTGCATCTTCCGAAGTTTCATAGGCAGCCATGTACAGGCCGGTATGTGCCGGTGGTATGAATGCTGCAACCGCCCAGCCTTTGTCGCACAAACGCATATCGCCGGTTTCCACATCAATGCCAATCCCTCTCCTGCCCGGCAGTTCGTACAAATTACCGCCGGAAGGCAGTTCAATCCACTCGTCTCCAGGCACGGGCAATGCATCCCAGCCGCTGCGGCCGGTTACATAGAGGGAAGTGTCTTCAAAAATATTTCCTTTCCCATCGGAGTAAAGTATGTAGGGATTTTGCATTGTTATTGATAATTTTTTTTAAAGAAGACTACGGACGACCGACGATTGACCACCGACTGATAACTGATGCCTTATCACTCGCCGGCCGCAATTAAACACTGCCTGCAAAAATTATTAAAAGCTGCTTCATCTGCCAGCCCGCTACTTTCGTCAATATCCAGCTGCAACAGTTTGTTATTAGTAAAATCAAGGGTGAGCAACCTGTCTTTTAATACCACATTTGCAAAGCTACTCCATTCATAATGATTGCTCACGATCATCTTTTTCAGTTGCAATCCTTCTTTACTGACCTGCACTGCAGGCTGCTGGTATAAAACTTTTACTATTGCTGCATAGCCCACCAGCACAATGGCAAACCCAACTGAATGCGTGGCAAAAAAAAGCAATACTGCAGCAATGCCTGTAATCAGTAATTTATCTACCCTGAACCTGAGCAGTAAAATTTTCATCCCTGCTGAAGAAATAAAAAGCAGCATTGCAATGATAAAATTGATCCAAAAATTATCTCCCGTGCGGTATACCAGTGCAACAATAGCTGCCAATGCCAGCAATGCCCTGGTAACCACAATATCAATGGCAGTGCTGTTATCTTTTATTTTAAAAACAAACATGAATAGTAAAACAGTTATCAACTTACGTTAGCCGCAACACCATTGCCTGCCACCAGCATATTGCACAACCTGAAGAGGCACCTGGCACCAACATTCTCATCCCATTCATCCTGGCTTACGCCTACTTCATTCAAATCGAAACCAACCAACTGCCTGCCGCTTTGCATCAGCTTTTTAAAAAGGTAAAAAACCTGCTCTGTTTCAAAGCCGCCCTGCACCGGCGTGCCGGTATGCGGGCATAGTTTGGGATCCAGCCCGTCAATATCAAAACTTATAAATACCTTTTGCGGCAACTGGCTGATGATCTCATCAGCAATGGCTTTCCAGGTCTGGCCTTCGTATTGCCGTTCTTTAATATCCCTGTCAAAAAATGTGCTGATGCGGTTTTCGCTTTTGGCAATATAGTCCCACTCCTCTTCACAATAATCCCTTATACCCACCTGCACCAGTTTTTTCAATTGGGGTATTTCTTCCAGGGCATTAAACATAATGGAGGCGTGAGAATATTTGAAATTTTCGTAAGCCGCCCTAAGGTCGCAATGGGCATCTATCTGCAGTATCCCAAAATCGCCATGCTTTTCAGCAATGGCCTTAAAATATCCCAGCGGTGTGCTATGGTCGCCCCCCAGTAATGCCACCAACTTTCCGGCGTTCAACAAATCCTTTGTCTGTTCGTACACCCATTCATTCAGAAACACCCCTCCGGCATTTACTTCCTTCAGGGTTTTGCACATAAATTTATTATCATTTACATCTTCTCCTTCTGAGATATAATGGATGTACAGTTCTGCTTCCTTTCGCAGGTAATCGCTTTTCATTAAAATCTTCCTGTCACTTGCCCGCATGAAAAAGCCCTGCTTCCAGGCATCCTGAAATTCAGGATCAAAGAGGTCTATCTGCAGGCTTGCTTTAAAGATATGATCCGGAGCCCTTGCTGTACCTCCATTATAGCTTACAGTTACTTCCCAGGGTACCGGTACAATTACCAGGCGGGCATCTACCTCTGAAAAGGGTAAACCGAAAATATTATTATTGGGATTACCAACTGAGTTAGGATCAAATGTTGAAAGATCGGTCATTACTGAATTTTGAATAAAATAGAATCAGAGCGAAACTGGGTAAGATCCGGTTGCAAAGATACATGGTTACAGCACATCTGAAACAGGATCTATAATAAAATTACCCACAGCAAGCCCCCCCTTATTTTTTATTGACCCCGGGCCAAATAGTTACCTGGCCGGGTTGGAACATTTCATCCTTAGTGCGCATGACAAGCTTTTCATAGCTTTTCAATGAGGTTTTGCCCGCAGTGCGGTTACATTCCCTACCCACCACTGAATAAATGTCAACTCCTCAATAGATAAGGCCCGTTTTTTGATACCCCTGCTTTTTCCCGGATACTCAACAACTATTTATTAAATCTTGAAACGGCTTTCAGGCACCCGTTAAATAATCCATGATGAAATATACGCCCCCGCATAAACAAATTAAAAAACCTCAGCCTCATTTGTGCTAACTTCGCAGAGCAAAAAAAAAACATGAAAAGAACACATATTATATTGTTAATTGCCATTGCATTTGCCATTGGGGCATTGCTGATGCTGTCTGCTGATTTTTCAACTTATGACACCATTGATTCTGCCAGGCAAAAGCAGGGAAAATTTGTACACCTGATAGCCAGGCTGGACAGGTCTGTACCACTGGAATACGACCCCGCAAACAACCCCAATTACCTCTCGTTTACAGCCGTAGACAGCCTGGGTGGCAGAACAAAAGTGGTATATCACAATACCAAACCCACTGAACTGGAACATAGTGAACGAATTGTATTGAAAGGAAAAATGCAGGGGGATGTTTTTGAGTGCAGGGATATCCTGCTGAAATGCCCCAGTAAATATAAGGATGATAAAAAGCAATTGGAAAAGACGGTGACCAGTGAATAGTTACCAGTGATGATCAATACGTAACAGAGCAGCAGGCTGATCACCAATACCTGATTACTGATAACTAAAAACAAAAAACTAACTCATGCAATTTGAAGGGGAGCATTTAGGAATAGGACAATGGGGGCATTTTTTTGTATTACTGGCTTTTACCACTTCGCTTCTTTCCACTATCGCCTATTATATTGGATCAAAGAAGAGTAACGCTGCTGAAAAAATATCCTGGATAAAATTTGCCCGAATTAATTTCCTGGTACAAAGCGCCGCCGTATTCACTGTATTTGGTTGTATATTCTACCTCTGCTCCCATCACTACATAGAATATTTATATGCTTATAAACATACATCCAAAGAACTGGAGTTTAAATACCTGTTTGCTTCCATCTGGGAAGACCAAAGCGGCAGTTTTTTGTTGTGGACGATATGGCAATGTGTATTAGGCATCATCCTCATAAAAAAAAGCAAAGAATGGGAAGCACCCGTTATGACAGTGGTAAGCCTTGCCCAGGTATTTTTAGCCATGATGATAATGGGTGTTTACCTGTTTGGAACAAAGATTGGCAACAGCCCTTTTGTTTTAACCAGGGATGAGATCAACGGCCCCATATTCAGCATGCCTAATTATTTAAGCCTGATGAAAGATGGTGTGGGCCTTAATGTGCTGCTGCGTAATTACTGGATGGTCATTCATCCGCCCATATTATTTCTTGGCTTTGCTTCCACTATTGTTCCCTTTGCTTATGCTTATGCCGGCATACAAACCAAACGTTTCGGTGATTGGGTAAAACCAGTATTACCTTATGCGTTATTCAGCGTCTGTGTGCTTGGTGTGGGCATCATGATGGGAGGTAAATGGGCTTATGAATCATTATCCTTTGGAGGGTACTGGGCATGGGATCCGGTAGAAAATGCCTCTCTTGTGCCCTGGCTTATTTTGCTTGCCGGCCTGCACACCATGGTTATTTATAAAGCCACCGGCCACTCCTTAAGAGCAAGCTATTTGTTTGCCATACTCAGTTTTGTGTTTGTTTTGTATTCCACTTTCTTAACCCGGACAGGGATTTTAGGCGACACCTCCGTACATGCATTTACTGAGGCAGGTAAAGCCATGAATATTTTAATCTTGTCTTTCCTGGTTATTTTTGCAACGGCTTCACTCAGTTTGTTTTTTGTTCATTTCAAAAAAATACCTGCTGTAATAAAAGAAGAAGCCACAACCTCAAGGGAGTTCTGGATGTTTATCGGGTCGTTGGTATTGCTTTTATCCGCTTTGTTTATTATTGGTAAAACATCATTACCAGTAATCAACTCAGTATTTGGCACCAAGCTGGCACCGCCAGAGGACGTTGAATTTTCTTATAATAAAGTAATGGTGTTAGTGGCCATTATAATCGGTGTGTTAACAGCCATAACCCAATACCTGAAATATAAAAGCACCACCGGAACTTTTGTCCTTAAAAAAATAGCGGTACCCACTTTTATAGCTGCCATTATCACCATACTGCTGGCCATTTTTTACCCTTTAACCTATTATAAACAAGGACCTGGATTTTTAGGCGCTTTGTATGCGGCATTGTTTGCCACCCTTTATGCAGTGGTTGCCAATGCAGGTTATATCTGGTCTGGCCTGAATGGCAAAATACGATCAGCGGGTGCATCGGTGGCACATCTTGGTTTTGGGCTTATGATTGCAGGCATGCTCATTTCTGCCGGAAATAAAAAGGTGATCAGTGAAGAAAAGTTTAAAAAGTTCTCTATCCCGATGGGTGTTGACCCCCAGACCAAACAACAGGACAATGAATCTGAAAATATCAACCTGGTAAGGCAGTTGCCTGCAAGAATGGATGAATATGAAGTGACTTACCTTAATGACAGTGTGGGCCATGAAACCGGGCGGCGTTTTTATCAACTCCTTTTTGAACGCAAAAATGCCGGCAGCAAAAAAGTAACAGAATCCTTTGTACTTAGCCCGGATGTGTACCTCATGAAGAATAATAACATGAGCAGCAACCCTGACACAAAAAATTACCTGACCCATGATGTGTTCACTTATATTTCCTATGCCCTAAACCCGGAAAAGAATGTGGATACTGCCAGTTTTAAAATTCACGAAGTGGCGGAAGGTGACACCATTTTTTATTCAAAGGGATACATGGTTTTTAACAAGGCGATCAAGAACCCTCCCACCAATAAATTCAGGATACAACCGGCAGGCCCTTCTGTAACAGCAGACATTACCGTTACTGCCTCAGACAGCACAAAATATGCAGCCACACCAATGATTCTGGTAGACAGCCTTGGCATCAACCAGGTAGATGATACGGTATATGCCCAAAACCTGTTTATAAAATTTGCCGGGGTAAATACAGAGCAGAATAAAATAAAGATCGGCATAAAAGAATCAGACAAAATGATCGATTTTGTTACTTTGAAAGCGTATATTTTTCCTTATATCAATTTAGTTTGGCTGGGGCTCGTATTGATGGCCATGGGGTTTACATTGAGCTTCATCAACAGGGCAAAAATTTCTTCAATGGCCGGTTTGATCGTTTTAATTGCAATAACGGCAGCGCTTTTTTACATGTTCTTTTTAGCAGCCAATTAAAATTTTATTTGCCTGCAAAAAGCGGTCTCTATTCTCTTTTTTTCCTATCCCCAAACCGGCACGCCGCCGTGCCGGTTTGGGGATATTCATCAGCCACAAAGCTTAAATACACGTAACCGTTATTAATCCTTACGGTCACCCAATATTACTTTCACTGCATGTATCAGCCCATCATTTACCATTGAAACAGTTTTATTTTCCCGTTCTGCATCATCAACAAAAATTGTGATACCACCTGCATCCGGATCCTTAACAAATGTTATCTCATAAGCAGTGTCGATGAACATATAAGTCATTTTACACGTATCCCATTCATCCGGAAGGCAGGGATCAAAATTCATTTCATCGCCGGTCCTTTTTATACCCATAAATGATTCAATGATCAGTTGGTACATCCAACCTGCAGAACCGGTATACCATGTCCAACCACCACGCCCCTTGTGCGTGCTTACTGCATATACATCGGCAGCCACAACATAAGGTTCCACTTTATAAATTGTAATAGCTGCTTCATCACTGCCCCGGTTAACCGGATTGATCATTTGCAGCAACTGCCATGTTTTTTCTTTGTCTTTTAAAGCAGCAAAGGCCATCACCAGCCAGATAGCAGCATGGGTATACTGGCCGCCATTTTCACGCACACCGGGAACATATCCTTTTATGTAGCCGGGGTTGAGAGCCGATTTGTTGAAAGGGGGATCAAATAACTGGATAATTCCAATATCTTTTTTTACAAGGTATTTACCTGCTGATTGCATGGCAACATTTGCCTTTTGTTTATCACCTGCCTTTGATAATACACTCCAGCTTTGCGCAATGGAATCAATTTTACATTCCTCATTTTCAGCAGCACCCAATGGAGTTCCGTCATCAAAATAAGCACGCCGGTACCAATTACCATCCCATGCATGGGTATCAATATTTTTCTGTAACTGGTTCGCCTGCCGGGTACATTTCTCACGGAACAGGGTATCCCCTTTTAATTTGGCCACTTCACTAAAACGAATCAATACATCGTACAGAAAAAAAGCCAGCCATACACTTTCTCCTTTACCATGTTGCCCAACCTTATCCATTCCATCATTCCAATCTCCTGAACCCATTAAAGGCAAACCATGTGTGCCAAACTTCAACCCATTTTCAATTGCTTTTACACAATGATTGTAGAGATTGGCTGATTGGCCTGACTGGACAGGCAAATCGTAATAGGATTCTTCACCCTCGTTTAAGAGTCTTCCTTCGAGGAAATTAATTGTTTCGTCTAATATCGGGGTATCACCCGTATGCGAAAGGTATTTAGAAGTAGCATAAGGCAGCCACAAATAATCATCTGAACAGGTAGTACGCACTCCACGGCCAACCGGCGGATGCCACCAATGCTGAACATCGCCTTCTATAAATTGCCTTGAAGCATTCAGCAGGATCTGGTCACGGACGATGGCAGGTTTATTATGCAATAAGGACAACACATCCTGCAACTGGTCCCTGAACCCAAATGCACCCCCGGATTGATAGAAACCGCTCCTGGCAAATATCCTGCAGGCCAGTGCCTGGTAGTTGAGCCATCCGTTGGTTAAAATATTCAATGCTGCGCTGGGTGTTTCTACCTGTACCACACTTAAGGTCTTTTGCCAATAATCCTTCACCTTCTTAAATGCAGAATACACCCTTTCACTTCCCTTGAACTCCCTGATTAATTTAACTGCATGGCCCATGTCACTACCGGCGCCAAGTTTAAAAATGATCTCCTGTTCACCATCCTCATCCAGATCAAATACCGTCTGTATTGCAGCACAAGGATCAAGGCCTGCTCCATATTTTCCCGAAAGTCTTGCCCTGTTCATTGCTTCAGGATTGCTTAATTGTCCATTGCGCCCGATAAATTCTGTCCGGTCTGCAGTAAATGTTGTGATGGTATCATCCACTTCAAAAAATGCTGTTTTGCCCTGCAGCTCTGTGTTGTAAGAATTTGTTGCCAAAATTGCTGAGTATTCAATACTCATTTCTGTTACCACATGCATTTGAGTTTTTGGCCGTAGATCACCCAAAACCCATTCTATATACCCGGTAACGGATAATCGCCGGGGTCTTCCGGATGTATTGTGCAATTTCAGCACTATGAATTTTACAGGAGCTTCGGAGTCCACAAACACGGTCATTTCAGATTGTATACCATCTTCTGAATATTCAAAAATACTGTAGCCAAATCCATGACGGGCAGTGTACGTCGATTTGCCTTTGCTTTGCAATCGTGTTGGCGACCAGAACTTTCCGCTTTCTTCATCCCTGATATAAAAAACCTCTCCTGCCTGGTCTGTTACTGCATCATTGTTCCAGGGCGTTAAACGGAATTCATGTGCATTCTCAATCCATGTATACCCCTGGCCGCTTTCTGAAATGATGGTTCCAAAACCTGGGTTTGCCAAAACATTGATCCATGGCGCCGGTGTAGGCCTGGCGGCTGATGTTTGTATAACATATTCTTTCCCATTTTTTGAAAACCCACCATAGCCGTTATAGAATTGCAGGTTGTCCGGGATTAGATCTGTTCCCGGTAATGATGGATAAAATTTGCTCGGGTTGAAGTAAGGAACAATGTTTTTCATTTTATCACGACGGCTGATCTGGTCTTCCAGTGTACCATATTTATCGGAGATAATGACTCTTGCCACCGTTTGAAAAAGGATGCGGTCTTCATTGGATATCTGATCGGCAGACCTTATAAAGATCCCTCCCGGCTGCTCTTTCATCTCTGCACCTGCGGCAGGAATAATTAAGCCCATTATCTGGTTTTGCAAGTCTTGCCTGTACCCGCCATGGTCTTCATTCCAGATCACCAGGTCAACTATCAATCCTTTCAGGCGCCAGTAGGCATGGGCCTGTATCAATTGTTTTACCAGTTCAATATTGGCTGAATCTTCAATCTGGACCAGTACCACCGGCAAATCGCCTGAAATAGAATAACTCCATAACCCAGATTGCCCGCGAAAATTCCTGATAATGATATTAGCGTCCGCACGCAGGGAAGCATTGGCATAAATAACAGACCCCGCAAGCCTGCAGTATAACTGGGCGTCAGGTTCCGCAGCATTGATTTGCCGTAATACCACCTGGCTGTGTGTCCATGACAATTCGAAAGCCCGGTCAGTTAAATGCTTATCCTGGTACTTTTCAAGGAGACTGTTGCACACAGCCCTTGTGTCGGCAATACCAATAACCATATCTACAATTGCAGTTTGCAGTGGGTCAATAACAATCCTGTATTGGATGGCAATTACAGGATCCAGCACCGGGCCTTGCGAATTGGACAATGCTTCGCTGGTATTCATTACCCAGGGATGATGAATAGAATTTCCCCGTCCAATAAATTGATTCCTGTCTGTTTCGTAAGTGATATTTTTGATTTCTGCATGATGCACTTTCATTAAATGAAACATAGAAGGCGTGCGTTCTTCAGTAGAACGCGGGCGCCTGTTGCAAACAATGGCATTGCGTGGTTCAATAATTTCCGTTTGCACAAAAAGATTGCTGAAGGCGGTATGGGCACTGTCTGCTGCTGCAGAAGTGAGTACCACTTCTGCATAACTCGTTATTTCCATGTATCTTTTTTTTCTTGAGCGGTTAGTAATGTATACCCGCCGGAGTTCCACATCATCTTCTGGCGACACCGCAATTTCTGTATGTGTTTCCATTGAATGGTCACGCCTTCGGAATTCTGCCCGTCCCTGTGAAAAAACCGCCTCATAGGTATCTGCTTCCTGCAAAGAAGGCTGATGTGCCGAAGACCAGGTGGTATTATTATCCAGGTCACGGATAAAGCAAAATGTGCCCCAGTTGTCGCAGGTAACATCTTCCCGCCACCTGGTAACTGCAATATCCTTCCACCTGCTGTATCCACCGCCTGCATTAGTCAGCATAACATTGTACCTTCCATTGGACAATAATTGCACTTCGGGCAAAGGAGTATGCGGAGTACTGATCACCCTAATTGGGTTTTCATTTATATCAACATTCATACTGCTGTCTGCCAAATGTACACCGGGAGAATAAAATGTTGACACCCGTGGAATACGTTCCTGCAATAACAACAACGTTGCCTGGAACTGAACTTCCGCTCCAAATCTTTTTTGCATTGGCTGGTTAAGCAACAGGTAAGACAATGAGAGTAAACTCATGCCCTGGTGATGGGCCATGAAAGAACGGATGACCACATTGGTTTTGCCCCTCGGCAACCGTGAAGCAGTATAATCTACTGCTTCATAAAAACCATACCCTGCTTCAAAGCCTTCTTTAGACAATAATTCAAGGTTAAGACATGCTTCTTCAGGCAGTACCATCAATGCCATCATGGTGGAATAAGGAGAAATTACCAAATCTTCTCCCAGACCCCGTTTAAGGCCTAAACCCGGCACACCAAATGCCCGGTACTGGTAATTAAGATTGGCATCCACCAAATTATATCCCGATTCAGAAATCCCCCATGGAACACCACGTTTTTTGCCATATTCTATTTGCTTTGCAACAACTGCTTTATGGGTTTGGTCAAGTATGGTATTTTCATAAGAAGGCATTACCAGCAAAGGCATGAGGTACTCAAACATAGAACCGCTCCAGGAAAGAAGGATAGGTGTGGATCCCACATTGGTCAGTTGCCTGCCAAGGGCAAACCAACTTTCCTGTGGCAACTTACCCTGTGCAATACCAACAAATGTGCTTAGCCTTGCTTCAGAAGCCAGCAGGTCATAATAGCTGTTGTCTTTGCGTTGATCTTCTGCATTGTATCCAATGGTCAATAAATGCTGTGTCCTGTCATATAAAAAATCATAATCAACTGTGGAAAGCTCAACGCACAAATTCACCAGGCTTTCTATCAGCCATATCCTTTCTTTGGCCCTTTTCCCGGCGGTTATAATTCCTGATACGAAAGCATCAAGCCATTCATTTTCTACATTGGTATTATCCGGCGAGTAATGCAACCTTACCTCCGGCAACACTTCCATCTGAATAACAGCCAGTTCTCTTAAAGTAGGGATATAGGATAATAATGTCTCCATTTGTTGCAGCTTTTCTGAAGGTGCTTTCAATAAGATCCAGGGAGCAAATACGCCCAGGTCATTATTGATGTCCTGTATTTGTATGCCTAATTTTTCTACCCACCGGAAGGTTTCGTAATCCTGTTCTTCGTGAATAGTAAAAGCAGCCAGGATATTACTGAATAATGCCTGTAATTTATTGAGGCAACGTTTTGCCTCCTGCAGGGAAGACGGGCATTCAAGCAGTATACTTTCCAGTTCCCTTTCAAACTGGCGGATCACTATTTGCTTTTCACCTGTTGCCAGTAATAATTTTGTGGTATCCAATAAACCATCAAAAGTTTTCGAAGAAAATATTTTATTATCAGGAAGGGAAAACAAGGCCTGCTTTAAGGTTATAAGATGGCCGATGAAATTTCCACTGTCAACAGTTGATATATACCTGGGAGTTAACGGCACAAGAGAAATGGTATCATACCAGTTATACAGGTGCCCCCTGTACTTTTCCAGTATTTTTATCGTATTAAGTGTTTGGCTTGTCCGTTCAATTAACCTTCCTGTTGAAATATATCCGAAATCATAAGCCGTAAGGTTGGCGAGTAATGACAACCCTATGTTGGTGGGTGAAGTACGGTGTGCAGTTATTGCAGCAGGATGCTCCTGGTAATTATCAGGTGGCAGCCAGTTATCTTCTTTTATCACAAAATCTTCAAAGAAGGCCCATATCTTCCTCGCCAATTTTTGAAGAAATATTGTTTGTTCAGCAGTAATATTCGTTTTCCGTTTTCCGGCAAGGCGACTTATCCACCAGGCAATGGCCGGACCAAGCATCCAGCACATCAATACCGGTATTTCTATTACCAATGCCAGGGTTGAGTAACACATTAAATAACAAAGTAAACCCAACGCAAACACCGGCTCAATCCATAGGATTAAATAAGAAGCGATAAGATTTTGAGGAATACCTGTACCTGCATTTCCTGAAGGATTCCATTCTAATAACTTATGACGGGAAATAAACATGCGCCATCCGGTGCGGAGAATGGCATCGGTATTTACCAATGCTTCATAAGGAAGAAAAATAAAGTCCAGGAGATGTTGAATAAAATGCATTAAGCCCGACTTCACCGTATAGATGACATGCTGAAATATAAAAATATCTCCTGGCTTGTTTATTAACTCCCAGATAAAGGTGATGATAGAAGAGGAGGTAATAATACCTACTACTGTAAAGGTCCACAACCAGGCAGAAGAAGAAAATATCCAGCCATAAAGTAAAAGTAAAATAAAGGATAACGGCACAAGGCTGCGGCGAAGATTGTCAAAGATTTTCCAGCGTGATAAAAGAGAAAGCGGGTTTCGTTTATATCGTTTATCAGGAGCAGGGACATGGGGAAATAACCATCTTGCAATCTGCCAGTCTCCCCTGATCCAGCGATGGCGGCGTTTCATATCTGCATAATAATTTGACGGATAGGCCTCATACAATTGAACATCACTTATTAAACCTGAACGGGAATAACAGCCCTCCACCAGGTCGTGGCTGAGAATCCGGTTATCAGGAAACCTTCCATTAAGTGACTGCTCAAATGCTTCAATATCATAAATGCCTTTGCCAATATATGAGCCTTCACAAAACAGGTCCTGGTAAACATTTGAAATGGCCCGGGTGTAAGGGTCGGTACCGGGTTCATTGCTGTTTATTTTTGCAAATACAGAGCTTTTGGTGTGTGGAAGACTGTTGGATACCCGTGGCTGCAGAATGGTATAGCCATCCACCACACGCTGGTGCTTTTTGGAATATAATGCCTGGTTTAATGGATGGGCCATGGTGCCGGCCATTTTCCAGGCAGCATCCCTTGGCAACAAGGTATCGGTATCAAGTGTAATAACGTATTTAATCTCAGGAAATATCCTGTCATCACCCACTACCAGTAAAAAGTTTTCCCTGTTGTTATTTCTCAGAAATGCATTCAGCATAGACAATTTACCACGTTTGCGTTCATAGCCCATCCATACTTTTTCCCGCTCGTTCCATTTTCTTGGCCGGTGAAACAGAAAGAAAGTTTCATTATTATTTCTGCCATACTGTTTATTTAATGCGATAATTTTATTTTTTGCCAGTTGTAATAATGCCTCATCTTCCGGAAGTGTTTCCTGCAAGGCATCTTTAAAATCAGTAAGCAATCCAAAATGCAGCCTTTCGTCCCTGTTTGCTAAAAACCGCACTTCAAGCCCATCAATAAGGCTATGCACGTCATCAACCTGTATTAGCATGGCTGGCACTATTACCAGGCTGCGGTGTCCTTCAGGTATCCCTTTTGAAAAATCCATTCTTGGCAATAAATTGGGGCGGGCTATTAAAGTGGACAGCCAATTGATAATGGTGCTGGCAAACTGGCTAATAGCAAGCAAACAAATGAGGGAAAGCCCCATTATCTTCCATCCATTTAATCCGTCAGCATAAGCATTGCGCAATAACATCCAGCTGATAAAACAGGTAATCACCGTAATAAAACTGATATAAAATAAAACAGGCGCTTTATTAAATATTTTTTTCAACACATCCCTAACAGATAATTTTGGGTGGATATATTTTTCTACCATTTCATACCCTTTTCCCACTAAATAATAACCCACATGCGACAATCTTGGTGATTTTTTTCCGGAGGTGTAATTATTTTTAGCAAATTCAACAACCATAGTAGTCACTTCTTCTTCAGTATGACTACTGTTCTTTGCTGCCTTTTCTATCACATGACGGTAGGCATCCCTTGTATGGAAATCCATCTTTTTGTATACATCATTACCATTAGCTGAAAGAATTTTTTCTACAATGCTGGTAACTTCCACAAACTCACGCCAGTCTGTTGTATTCAAAAATCGCAGGCTGCTGATACTATTACTGATTGATACCTGGTCGGCAGCCTGTTTCTGATTCTCCCGGTGTACCAGATTGCTGCTGGTTAATCCATTCTCAGATAAACGCTGCTCCACCCAACTGAGTGGCAAGGTTAAAGCGGCACCTTTATCCAGCAGGCGCCGGGTTAGTTCGGCAACAAAGGCACTTTCCATTGGCGGATTAGACCTGGCCATATCGGCAATTACCAGCACCAAACTTTTAGGGTCCATCCTTGCCGTTTCGGTCATTTCATCAGCCCAGTAGTCTGCCAGGTTTTTATTCAGGATATCCAACGCAATCTGTGTAGCCAGCCGGCGAAGGTTTTCAATCAATGCCAGCCTGAGCATGATTGGCACTGCCCACAATTCCCCCAATTTTAAATTGGTAACCGTTTGATAAGCTTTTACAAAACCAGTTAAACTTTCAAGGTCTACCCTTCCATCACTATGAGAAATAATTTCTACTGCGATATCATATACCCTGGGAAGCCCATCGGAGGAACCTTTTTCCAATTGGGGAAGTCCACGGCTGTACCCTTTGGGTAAATGTTTTTTCCCTGTATAAACCTGTTCTTCTATCAGGTAAAAATTATCCAGCAGCCATTCCCCGGCAGGTACTATCCTTCTGTTTGCTTTGACATTTTCAGTTAATAATTGATGAACTTCCAGCAATATCTGCTCATTTTCAGACAGCCGTTTTAATAGCTGTTCGGATGGATGACCTTCAGTAAGCTTGTGCTTACGGGCCAGTTTCTGAGCATACAATTCCATTTGCTCAATGGTGAACAGTTCTGAGCGGAAAGGAGATTTTTCATTGCCATATTTGGTAGTAAGGCTGGCTCCAAAGATGGGGGTGAGAATTGTTTTTTTTAAGTTAATAATTGACTGTGCAAGCACGCCGGAAAAAATATCCTGCGGTGTATTTTTTTTTCCGTTAAAGTTCATGCTGTTTTTATGTTTTCTTTTTTCTGAAATCGTATTGCGACCCCTGTCAAATGTTTTAGCCAACAACCATGCCTTTAAAAAAGAAAAAAACAAGCATAATAAACCTTTGAAATCACGAATTGAGAAAAATTATACTCAAAAAAACTGTGGAGAAAAATACCCGAACTGCGGCATGGGAAAGAAAATTAATTTGCCCTGTTGCAACCGTATTCCTGACAGGCTGCTTTTTGGTTTTGGTATATTCTTTACCCCTGATAAATTTATTTAGGTTGGTGCAAAAAAAAATCCCTGGCCTTGCAGGGGTTATATTGTCGGGATGACTGGATTCGAACCAGCGGCCCCTTCGTCCCGAACGAAGTGCGCTACCGGGCTGCGCTACATCCCGTGGCCTGGTGCTGCAAAAATAAAAAAGGTCGGGGAATTATTTTGGGGATTTAACGAAGGAGGGATATTTTTTTACTATTCAGGATTACAAAATAACAAAGCCCTGCTGAAATCAATCAGCAAGGCTTTGAAGTCGGGATGACAAGATTCGAACTTGCGACCCCACGCCCCCCAGACGTGTGCGCTACCGGGCTGCGCTACATCCCGAAATTACCTTTGCACCACCTTGTAGTGACAGAGGGCGACAAAAGTAATTGAAATTTTCAATTCAAAAAAGAGCAAGTTTAACCGGCACTGGCTCACTTTTTTAAATTAAAAGACAACGAGGTTGCCCTTTTCTGCGATCTCCTTTTCCAGGCGTGGGATTTTGACATGCATAGACGCAGAGAATGCAGCGTTGCTTCGTAAAATTTTCAAACAGATAAACGACTGTTTATCCTAACTTAGCGCAACTTTTCTTACATGAAGGTTTTAATTAAACAAGCTACTGTCGTTTGCCCCTCTTCTCCTTTTAATGGACTTATTAAAGATATTTTTATTACTGAGGGTATCATTTCAAACATTGCTGATGCTATTGATGCCACTGCCGACCAGGTGATTGAGCAACCCAATCTGCATGTAAGCATTGGGTGGATGGACGTATTTGCCCATTTCTGCGATCCGGGTTTTGAATACCGGGAAACCCTGGAAACCGGTGCTAAAGCTGCTACTGCCGGTGGGTTTACAGATGTGATGGTGCTTCCAAATACTAACCCTGTGGTTCATAACAAATCACA
>JAYVUL010000243.1:0-3884 GCA_043787935.1 Chitinophagaceae bacterium
GCACTATACCTGCCAGGGCCATCGCATAATGCCTGAGCTACACATTACAGAAGTGGCCAAAATCCCGCCATAGCCACGGTAGCCGCCGGAACCCTGCGGCACAAAAAAATGCACCTCCAAAGAGGTGCATTAAATGCTATACTGAAGTGGTATGTTATTTTATGGTGCGGATGGCAACCGGTTTTACCTTCCACCTTTTGCCTGCCACTACCCCTGCAAATACCAAACCCGCTGCTAAAAAAAGCAGGTTCATATTGTCATCAAAAGGTACATCAGGGTTACCGCCCGGGTCTCTGCCATCTGTGGTAGCGCCGCCCCTGGCCATAGTACCACCGCCCGGGCCCAAACGTGGGTCTTTGCCGTTGGTATTGCCATTGGTACCAGTATTGCCGCCGGCAGCATTGGTGTTATTATTATCCCTGGTGCCTACGGAAGAACCGGCACTGTTTTGCCAGGGACCAGACCCCGTGCTGCTTCCGGAAGCAGCCGGCCTTGTCTCTAATTCCTGGTCGCCCTGTGAACTTTCCACCTGGCTGAATACAGCCGCCGGTGCCATCACCATGCCCGCCAGTATAACCGCTGCCACCCTGATTTTAAACGATTTTACCGAAGCCCTGAATAACATTTTCATTGATGTGAATTTATATTTTCTTATTTATTAGTTAACGGTATTAATGATCAGTTGTTGCACCTGTTTGCTATTGTCCGGCGCAATCACCTCTAACTGGTAAACACCCTTAATTATTGCCGAAGGTAAGGCAAAACTTTGAGATGCACTTCCTCCGCCATGTTGCAGCATGTTACTGTACATCAACTGGCCAATTGCATTGATCAACCGGATACCGTATTTACCTGCCGGCTGGTTCACCAACTGCAGGTTCATGATATTGCCTTCCACAGGGTTTGGTGACACCGTAATGGCTGCTGCACCCTTGCCCAGGGTAACTTTTACAATTTCAGTGAATTTTACCTGTCCTGCCCTGTCAACGCTTTTTATACGGTAATAGTTGGCTCCCGTTACTGCATGTACATCCAGCCAGTTGTAGGTAACACTGCTGCTGCTGATATCCCTTGCCGCCTGTGTGGCCACGGTAGCAAAGTTGCGGCCATCGGTTGACTTCATCACTTCGTAGCCGGACATATTTACCTGGTTGGTTACTTTCCATTCTACCGCAATGTTGTTGCCTGACTGCTGTGCCCTTATGCCGGTAAAGGTAACCGGTACTACTACAATTGGCCTGAACACGATCCGGAAACGGTCTGCCGCCTTAGAGCCTGCATTGCCATCCACGGTAAAGTCGTAGGTAGACGTATTGAATAAACTTACCGAAGTGCTGTTGTGAAGGTATTTATCTTCCAGGAAAGCCTCCAAAGCGGTATTGCCCAGGTCAGAAGGAATAAATTCCAGCCGGTAAGGCAACTGCCTCATGCCATCCATGTGATAAAATAAGGTATCCGTTGCAGTGAGCAGGGCCCTTCTTTCCACTACCAGGTCGGTATTGGCGGTACGCAAGCCAAAATTCTCTCCAAAGTTGGGGCTCTTGCGAACATCATTGATGTCTACTGCATTGGTATTGGCAGCATCAAAGAATACCAGGTTGCCATCTGCCAGGTCGGTGCTGTTGCTGTTGACTGCATATAAGTTGGTAATGAAACGCTGGTTGTCTGCAAGCACACCAGGAGGCCTGTTTACCACGGCACTGCCGGACGCTTTGGCGGTTTCGTTGATCTGGATGGTACCGGTGCTGCCGGTTGCCTGCATAAAGAATGCCGCACCGCTTTCAATATAATTATTTATTATTGGGGGAGTGCCAGGGAAACTTCCTCCGCCAGGAGTAACGTAATAATCACTACTACCGTTATAGGTAAAGGTTTGGTATGCACCATAACCCGAACCACCCACCAATTTTGGATCCCATACCTGGAAGGCATTAACCATGCCACCACCTAAAGTGATGAGGCGCATATCGAGCCTTGAAGCGAATGGATTACCCACCAAACCATACTGACCTGCAGCCACGCTGGCAATGCCGGTTTGGTTGCCCGTATACAGGCTGCCGGTAGTGCGTAAGGTGGTAGAGGTAGTGGCTGCTGCATTGATGGCACCGCCACCAAACTGCCCTGCTGTCCGGTTGCCCCTTACATAAAGGAAGTAACCGGGCCAGGTATTTACATTGGTGGTGATCGTATTGCCAATCCCGATCAGGTTATCTGTAGCCGGATCATAGCGTAACAGGGTGTAGCCGGGTGTTTGTCCGTCGAGGCCGCTGGCATTAGGACTTGCAACCGGGCCCGTGATCATGACACCAAAGCCAGGCTTGGTATTGCTCAGGCTGTCTGCCTGTCCTTCCTGCCATGCCGCATTAACGGTTTGGCCGCTGGTAGGTGGTGCCAGTAACCTCCAGCCCTTGTAGGTATTTTGTGGGATAAATCTTTCTACCACTACATTACCGCTGATATAGCCGCCGGTAGTGCGGCCCTGCCCTACCCTTGCCGTACCGCTGCTGGTAGACTTAAGGGTTAAGAAACCACCCGTAGTTAAAGTACCGGTACCCGTTACCGTTACATTGCCCTCGCTGCTGGTACCGTCGTAATCGGTAATGTTGAGTGCATTCCCAAGGGTGGCAGTAGCACCTGTATTTAAGGTAAAGTTTTTAAGATAATTGTTGGTGCTGCCCGAAGTAAAGAACAGGCTGCCGGCTGCACCGCCGATGGTTACATTAGAAGTACGGCTGCCGAGAAGGTTACCGCTTGTTCTGGTTACTGCACCATTTAAAGTAAGGGTGTTACTGCCGATGCTGATGTCGCCGCTATTGAGGTTGAGCCCTGCACCCACGGTAACATCGGCAGACAGGGTAACGCCGCTGCTGTTGTTGACCTTTAAGCCACCAAAGGTATTGGCTGGTATGGATTGCGTTGCCGTACCGGCATATTCAATAATGATACCGGTTAAGTTCCTGTTGAGGCTGTACTGTGTTGCCAGGGCATTAGTACCGTTAAGTGTAACCTTAGCCACACTGCTGGTTACATCGTTACCGCCCAAGGTACCTGTACCACTGATCACCACACCTGCTGCCGGTGTAAACAGGCTACTGGCAAATACCTGGAAACTACCGGATACGGCCACACTGCCATTGAAAGTAATTCCTCCTGCCGTGGTATTGGCAATGCTGATACTCCCTGCTGAATTGCCTGTAAAAAGCCCGGCGGGGATAGTTTGCGCAGCAGGTACGGTTCCATTGTTGAACATCACCGTACTGGTGGTACTTGAAGTAATGGTGCCGCCGCCTGTGCTAACCGCACCGCCTAAACGCAGCGTGGTACCCGTAATATCCAATGCACCACTGGTGAAGGTGGCTGCCGATAATACATACAGGCTGTTGCCCAGGGTTGCTGTTCCCGTGGTGCCGATAGTTAGATTTTGCAAAGCGTTGGTTGAGGCTCCTGTTGTCTGGTCGAACCGGATGGTACCAAAGGTGCCTGAACCGCCAATAGAAAGATTAGAAGTACTGGAGCCCTTTATAAGGCCGGTTGTACCTGTTGCAGTACCATTCAGCGTTAGTGTATTAGTACCTATAGATAATATACCACTGGTGAAAGCAGCTATACCGCTTAAAGTAACAGATGAATTCATATTTACGGTAGCCGGCGTAGCATTCGTATTATTAATAGTAAGGTTGTTTAATGCTGTTACACTTGATGGTATCAGCAATGGCCCTGCGTTGGTACCGCCAAATAGTAAGTTAGAAGAAGACGTAGTAACCAATGTACCCGTACCCACACTAATAGCACTTCCGTTAAGCGTAAGCGTATTGCTGCCCACCGTTAAAGAACCACTGGTAAGCGTTAATATACCTGCTACTGTGCGGTTGCCGGATAAAGTA
>JAYVUL010000244.1:0-3916 GCA_043787935.1 Chitinophagaceae bacterium
CATGGTCTGGCAGAAAGCAATCCGGCTTTGGAGCTACTTTATCTTACCAGGGTATCAGGGCATTTGTGCAACCAAAGGCTTACCATATCAGAGGGTAAAATTTAATACTGTTCATATTTCATTTATATTTTCAGTTCTCTAATTGAAAGATAATCTTTGGGCATGCATGGTTTTAGCGCAAAGAGAAAAATTGAGATTACTTTAAACAGTTCTTTACTTCAATATCTAAAAGGCGTAACTTTAAAGTCAATAAAAACATTTACGAAAATGCCTGTTTATACACTTCAAATAAATGGCAATGCCCAAACTGCAGATGTTGATGCAGATACGCCACTGTTATGGGTTTTGAGAGACCACATGGGCCTGGTTGGTACCAAGTTTGGTTGTGGTATTGCACAATGCGGCGCCTGTACTGTGCACATGAATGGCGCTGCTGTCAGATCCTGTTCACTGCCGGTTTCAGTAATAAAAACGGCCGTCATCACAACCATTGAAGGCCTTTCTGTAAATGGAGATCATCCGCTTCAATTAGCATGGAATGAGGTTGATGTGCCACAATGTGGTTACTGCCAGGCTGGCCAGATAATGACTGCTGCGGCCTTATTGAAAAGGAAACCACATCCCACAGAAACTGAAATTGAAGACGCCATGCAGGGCAATATTTGCCGGTGTTGCGCCTATCACCGCATTAAGGAAGCCGTAAAATTAGCCAGTACTAAAATCTGATTTGTATGCAACAGTCATCTACTACCAGAAGAGATTTTTTAAAAGTAACCACCCTTACCGGCGGCGGCTTGCTGCTTGGCTTCAGCTGGTTTAGCGAAGCCGCTGCAACACCTGCGGTAATTGATAAAATTCCTTTTGCAGGCAGTCTTGGTTTTAACAGTTACCTGTCCA
Source organism: Chitinophagaceae bacterium (assembly GCA_043787935.1). GTDB lineage: Bacteria > Bacteroidota > Bacteroidia > Chitinophagales > Chitinophagaceae > Ferruginibacter. Next base: position 898 of record JAYVUL010000244.1, read on the forward strand.
TTGCGGCAGATGGAACGATCACCATACTGTCTCCCAATCCGGAATTGGGGCAAAATATTATGACCTCTTTCCCCATGATAGTGGCAGAAGAACTGGATGCAGACTGGACAAAAATAAAAGTGTTACAGGCACCCCTTGATACAAAAAATTTTGATCGCCAGCTAACGGGTGGCAGTGGTGCTATACCGCATTCATGGAAAAGATTAAGAACGGCAGGTGCTACTGCAAGGAGTATGCTGATACAGGCAGCAGCCCAGCAATGGGCATTGCCGGTTGAAGAATGCACCGCCAGCAATGGCTTTGTTATCCATTCAAAATCGGGCAAAAAACTGGGCTTTGGTGAACTGGCCGAACAGGCTTCTGCTTTACCGGTTCCCAAAGATGTAAAACTAAAAGACCGCAAAGATTTTAACATCATCGGCACAGCCGTAAACAATGTAGCCAACAAAAATATAGTAACCGGCAAGCCTCTTTTTGGGTTGGATTTTTACAGGAAAGGAATGTTGTTTGCCGTGATACAACGGCCAGTGGCATTTGGTACCAAAGTAAAATCAGTTGACAGTGCCTCGGCAAAAGCATTGCCCGGTATTACAGATGTGGTGGTTTTTAAAAACAATGTTGCTGTGGTTGGTAAATCAACCTGGCAGGTAAACAAGGCGAGAAAACTACTAAAAATTGAATACGAAAATGATGGTGCAATTGAGAGCACTGCCGACCATAATAAAATATTTACTGATTTGCTGGTTAACGGAACACCGGAGGTGAGAAGAAAAAATGGTGACGTGGCAACAGCTTTTAAAAATGCGGTTAAAGTAATCACCAGCGAATACCAATGTCCATTTTTATCGCATGCACCGCTGGAGCCGATGAATTTCTTTGCTCATGTAAGACCTGACGGGGTAGAGCTCGTCGGTCCTACACAAACACCGGGAAGTGCCCGTGCCGCAACAGCAAAGTTATTGGGCATACCGGAAGAAAAAATCACCCTGGAAATTACCAGGCTTGGCGGTGGTTTTGGCCGCAGGCTTAAATTTGATTATGTGTTGGAAGCGGCTGAATTATCCAGCATTATTAAAGCACCGGTAAAAGTAATCTGGACGAGGGAAGATGATATTGCAGGAGGCAGTTACCGCCCTGCAGTGCGCTACCGTTTTGATGCAGCATTGGATGCAAAAGGCAACCTGGTGGGTTACAAATGCAGGGGCGTGGGTATCAATTCCGGTAATCCAATGCGGGAGGATAATTTTCCTTCAGGTGCTGTTGAACATTTACTCATTGATTCAGTAGAACACAAATCGTCTATTACAACCGGTGCCTGGCGTGCACCCATCACTAATTTTTTGGGATTTGCAGAGCAGGCATTTATAGATGAAGTGGCACAGGCAGCAGGTAAAGACCCTATTCAGTTCAGGCTGGAACTACTGGCGAATGCAAGAACCTCGCCGGTCGGGGCTATTAAATATGATATTGGCAGAATGGAAACTGTAATAAAAACAGCCGCAGAAAAATCCAACTGGGGAAAAAAGCCCGGTGTTTTCCAGGGCTTTAGTGTTTACTTTTCGCACCAGTCTTATGTGGCCCAGGTCTGCGAAGTGATATTACAAGCAGGCAAACCTGTTGTAAAAAAGATTTATGCCGTAGCAGATTGCGGACAGGTAATCAATGTAAGCGGTGCCAGGCAACAGGTGATGGGAGGCGTGACAGATGGCTTGGGACATGCCATGTACAGCAAGCTAACTTTCACCAACGGCGCAACAGACCAAAAGAATTTCAGTTCTTACCGGCTCATCCGCATGAAAGAGATACCTGAAATTGAAACGCATTTTATTGATAATGGGATTGACCCCACAGGTCTTGGAGAACCTGCCTTGCCGCCAACCGGCGGAGCCGTTGCCAATGCCATATTTAAAGCAACAGGAAAACGACTTAAAAATCAGCCTTTTATTGATGATCCTATTTTTAAGAAGGTATAAAATGCTTCTATAAAAGGATATGAACTGATAATAAGCCAGGTACAGATTTATTACCGTGCTTCGGGAAATACTATCCTCAGTTTACGCAAAACCACTCTTGACAAGGCTTTACCGGTTTTTTAATTTTACATACTAAACCCTTCTGTATGAAAAACAAAATAATTAGCCGGAATGCAATTGAACCCTTTAGGAAAAGGGTATTGATGGCAATCAATAATTTATTTACCGTAAAATCTAAAAGAGAATTTAAAAGGCTAAAGAATTTTATATCTTCCTAGATGCCCAAAAAAGAATTTATCAAAATAAAGGACTTATTTTTTATTGACGATTGCATTTACCAAATCACTTTCAAACCCCTTTTGTAATAAATGACTTTGCAATTTTTTCTTTCTGATAAAAATATTTTTTTCACTTTTAAGTAATTGTAGTTTAATTTCAGCAAGCCGGTTGAGTGTTTCTATATATGCGGCATCATCAATGGCAGCAAGGGCTTTTTTTATACAGTAAGGGCTTACCATTTTTTTCTTTAACTCATATTTTATTTTTACACGCCCCCAATGTTTTGTTCTAAAATGGCCACCGGCATACATAATGGCAAACCGTTCTTCGTTTAAACAATTTTCTTCAATTAATGTACTGATGATTTGCTCCACTTCTTGTTGGTTTAAACCAAAACCGTATAACTTATCTTTTACTTCGCTGTGGCACCGTTCCTGATAAGCACAATAATTTTTTGCTTTGGGGAGTGCTTGTTGGGGAGTAAATTGTTGTTGCATTAAAGATGTTATCACAAAAACTGAAAATAGCGAATTTTGCCTTTATAGGTTTTTATACAGGCAACGATACTTTAAAAACTGCTTACTGAAAAATTCTTTCTAAACAGATGAAAGTATGAAATTTGAACAGGCAATTTTTTTACAAGATATATCCATAATTTAAATACACACATTAAGAAGCTGTTTGAGTTAATTATTTAAAAGTAGTTATGTGGATAAGTTGAAAACTAAAGTTGTATAAAAAAGAGAGTTGCCCGATAATAGTGAAAT
>JAYVUL010000245.1:0-12753 GCA_043787935.1 Chitinophagaceae bacterium
AAAGAAACCCGTTGGGGCAGCTTTATTCAATTGCGGGATTTTAACATCAATGCAGTAAAAACGGTGCTGGAAAAAGCGGCAGCGGATAAAAGCGCAGCAGTCGGTTCTGTTACTAAAAGGGTGGCTGATTTTTATACGGCAGGCATGGACAGTGTTGCCATCGAAAAAAGAGGTGCTTCACCCGTGTTACCCTATCTCGAAAAGATCAATGCGATCATTGATTTGCAGGGTATCATTAGCGAGATCAGCAACCTGCGCAGAGCGGGTTTAGCTAATCCGTTGTTTGGATTTTTTGTGGCGCAGGACAGGAAGAATGTAGAGCACATGATTCCCCAGTTTGGCCAGGGCGGCACTACTCTTCCCGACAGGGATTACTACCTGAAAAATGAAGGCCGTAATGCAGCAATACAGCAGGCTTACAAAAAATATATGATTACTCTTTTCACATTGGTTGGCATTCCGAAAGAAAAAGCAGAACAAAATGCCAGCACCATTTTTGAGCTGGAGAAAAAACTGGCAGCAGCACAAATGAGCCGGGTAGAAATGAGGGACCCTTACAAAACGTATAATAAATTCCTGGTAGCAGATTTCAGCAAAACCACTCCCGGCATTAACTGGCAGCAGATGCTGGTGCTGCTGAATGTAAAAGGAGAAGACAGCATCCTGGTAAACAATCCTGCATTCTTTAAAACTGCAGACAGCCTGCTTTCTGCGGTGTCGCTACAGGATTGGAAAATATACCTGCAATGGAATATACTGAAAGGGGTTGCACCACAATTGAGCGCCGCTTTTGTAGATGCTAACTTTTCCTTCAACCAGGTATTGAGCGGGCAGAAAATACAAACCCCTCGCTGGCAGCGTATCTCCCAGCTTACTGATGGTTCTGTAGGTGAATTGCTCGGCCAGTTGTATGTAAAAGATTATTTTAAACCAGAAGCCAAAGCCCGTATGGCCGAACTGGTGGCCAACCTGCGTAAGGCATTTGCCATCCGCATCAATCAACTGGACTGGATGGGTCAGGCCACAAAAGAAAAAGCATTGGCCAAATTAGCTGCCTTCAGGCCAAAAATCGGTTACCCCGACCAATGGAGAAATTATGATGGCCTTGAGATCAGCAGCCAGACTTTTTTTGAAAACATACTGGATGTAGGAAAATGGAATTACGATTTTATGATCAGCCAGTTGGGCAAACCTGTAGACAGGGAACGCTTTGGAATGACACCACCTACAGTGAATGCATACTACAATGCCACATTAAATGAAATTGTTTTTCCTGCAGGGATATTGCAGTTCCCGTTCTTTGATGCCAATGCCGATGATGCGATCAATTATGGCGGCATCGGCGCAGTGATAGGTCATGAGATGAGCCATGGCTTTGATGACAACGGAAGTAAATATGATGCAGATGGAACACTGAGAAACTGGTGGACAGAGGAAGACCGGACAAAGTTTGATGCCAAAACAAAAGAGCTGCAAAAGCAATTTGATGCCTACACCATACAGGATACGATCCATGTAAATGGCAAGCTTACACTTGGAGAAAACATCGGCGACCTGGGTGGATTGAATGTTGCTTATGAAGCTTTTAAAATGACCTTGCAGGGACAGTCATCTAAAAAGATTGATGGCTTTACTCCAGACCAGCGTTTTTTCTTAAGCTGGGCACAGGTATGGCGTGGAAGCGCTTTGCCACAAACAGCAGCCCAGTTGATCCTTACAGACACACATTCACCCGGCCAGTACAGGGCTATTGGTGCCCCGGTAAACATGGATGCCTGGTACAAGGCATTTAAAGTAAAATCAACAGATAAATTGTATAAGAAACCGGAAGACCGGATACGGATCTGGTAAGATATGAATTCTTCGCATTGATGAATGTATGAAAAAAGGAAGCTGGTAATAACCAGCTTCCTTTTTTTTATGAATAAAATACTTTTAGCTGATTCATAAAATAATTTATCCTGCAGCTTTCTCCTCAGTCTCATACTAAATCTTTATGTACGGGAGGCAAAATTTACCCTCACTGTGAATGTATGCATACCGTGTTGAGAAACAATTTCCTCATACCTGCGGTCAGCATGGTATAAAATTTAATGGCGTGCTTCTTGGGTTAAGCATACCTATTACCCTCACAGAAAAATTATAAACAGCAATTTTTAACAATCAAAAAAATGAATAACATGGAAACAAATGAAAAATTAATTGAAGTAATGAATGATCTTATCGAGATCAATAATGACCGGATCTCCGGGTATGAAAAAGCCACTGCAGCGGTTGATGCCACTGATGTAGACTTAAAAACTACTTTCCGTAAAATGGCCGATCAAAGCGTTGGCTACAAAAATGACTTATCTGCAGAAGTGGTAAAAGCTGGCGGCGAAGTGGCACAGGGCACAACCAGCCTTGGTAAAATATACCGTGCCTGGATGGATATGAAAAATACTTTCTCAACCAATGACCGACAGAGTACCTTAGAATCTTGTGAAGGTGGTGAAGATGCAGCTTTAAAAGCATACAGGGATGCCCTGGCATCTGATGCAGAAATAAGTGCGGAGGTACGCCAGTTAATTACTTCCCAACAGGCCCAATTAAAAACAGCACATGACTTAATTAAGAAATACAGGGATCTGCATGAAACAGTGACTGCTTAATTTTTTTAGTTTTCTTAAATAAGGCCCGTCTTTGACGGGTCTTATAATTTTAGGAAGATGAATATTCATTGCATCAAAAATATGCTATTGTGCAATCAGTTCCCGGATTGTTGATTTTTCCTCTGACCAATTATAGCCTTCTAATTTTGTCTTAATTACTTCTCCTTTTTTGTTTAATAAAAAAGTAGTGGGGTAAACATCTACTCCCAGATCTGCAAGGCTTTTTTGACATTGGGTAAATAAAATTTTGCCTGAAGGGAACCTGTTGCGAAACGGATTTTGTTTCTCTTTTCCTTCATCAGAAATATAAATGATGGTAAACTTGTCTGAATTAATATCCACAGCCAATTGGTTCAATACCGGTGTTTCTATTGCACAGTCTACACACCAGCTTTGATAACAGGAAACAATTACTACGCTGCCTTTAAAATCATTGATTGAGATTGTCCGGCTGCTGTCCACTGTAATTAATGCCGCCTCCCGAAATTGCATTTTAGGGGGAATTACTTTGTTGATAATTGATTTTATTCCCCAGCCCGCCGTCAGCAAAAAAAGCAACACAGTTATTATTTTTTGTGGATCTTTTTTCATTTTAAAGGAGTTCGCTTCATCATTTCCCTGTCTTCTGATTTATTGAAACGTTTTAAAAAATAGTTTACCGTGATCCTGGCTACCGGGTTTTTGATACGAACATAATTGATGATCTGTTTGGGCAAAGCCCCAGCACTTTCTTTCGCCTCTCTGGCAGTTCTGCCTAATTCCAGTGTTTTATCTTTTCGCTCAATCATTTTTTCAATGGCAGCAAATAAAATATTGAAATAGATTTTATAGCGTGTATTTAGTTCGTAATCCAGGCCGATATAGTGGGTTTCCATGGTATCTTCATAAAAAATAAAAGTATAAAACCCCACCATTATTCCATCCCGGTACAATGCATGAAACTCAAAATTATGCTGCAGGTCATTTTTTAATTCAACAAAATAGGCAGTGTTTACAGTACCTAATTTAATCGTTTGTTTATTGACCACATTCCAATATAACCGTTCTATATCGAAACTGTTTGCTGCCATTTCGTTTGCATTCAGTTCCCTTCTTTCAATGCCAACAAAAGCTTTTTTGATCTTTTTGGCTCGTTGCAGATATTTTTTGTGCAGGTCTTCCAAATAATCATTGAATGTAAACCAATGTTCCCTTCTGTTAATTTCCATGGTTACATCGCCATTAAAAAAATGATACCCCAAAAGCCGGCAATTGTGATCAATAAAAGCCTCTTTGCAATCTTTAACAATAACGCCGCAGGGTTGGCAATTTTTATTTTGCTGTTTAAATAATTCAATGGTATCAAACACCAGGGATTGATGTGATTGGCTTTTAAAATAAAAGCCCTGGAAATCTATCCTGAACAAATGCCCGCAAACCAGCAAGGGTAATTGTGCAGGCAGGATTATTTTTACCAGTTTTGACAAAACGGTTGGAGGGTGACCAAAGTCTACATGCTTATGCTGAAACCGGAATAGTTGCAGGTATACCAGCCCAATTAATTTTTCTTTCGCAAATACCTGCAGATAATAACTTTTAACGGCATCAATTTTTGCATTTTCAACAGCCAGTAAATGATTACTTTTTAAATGATGGCGGGCAGGCAAAAAACCATCCCAGTCATTACTGCATTCCCGGATCTGCTGTGAAGTTTTTATTGTTATTTTCAAACTGTAGGTTTGGAGCGTAAAGGCTATCAATAAATAAAATTAGGCTAAAATAGTTTGGAAGATTGTTACAGCCAAAATGGAACTTACTTAAAATGAATTCAAAGAATAGCAAAATAGCCCGCTACAGGTATGGCCTGCAATGGAGTGACTTCCCTTTGCAGGCAGGCAGGCACAACAATGCCATCTTCAAAAAAACAGCCCATCCAGCAAAAAATTAATCATTTGCACGCCCCAGAAATTTATACCAACGCAAAACCCCATTTTCCTTTACCTTTGGCTGCTTCGGAAAAAAATAATCCCCGTGGCACATTTTTAATCACCGTTTTGATTTAATATGCCAAAAGACAACTCCATTACTTCAGTACTGATCATCGGCAGTGGCCCCATCATCATCGGTCAGGCTTGCGAATTTGATTACTCCGGCACCCAGGCAGCCCGCAGCCTGAGGGAAGAAGGCGTTAAGGTGATCCTGATCAACAGTAATCCCGCCACCATCATGACCGACCCGATGATGGCCGACAGGGTGTACCTGCTGCCCCTGACGGTAGAAAGTATTGAACAGATTTTAGAAGAAAATAATATTGATGCCGTGTTGCCCACCATGGGCGGGCAAACAGCACTAAACCTTTGTAAAGAAGCGGATGAACTGGGTGTATGGGAAAAATACCAGGTGCGCCTGATCGGGGTAGATATTAAAGCCATTGATAAAGCGGAAGACAGGGAAAAGTTCCGGCTGTGGATGATTGAGATGGGCATAAAAGTATGCCCGGCACGCATTGCCAATTCATTTTTAGAAGGTAAGGAATTTGCACAGGATATCGGGTTTCCGCTGGTGCTGCGCCCTTCGTTTACACTCGGTGGAACAGGTGGTGGCATCGTATTTAAGAAGGAAGAATTAGATGAGGCCCTCAACCAGGCGTTAACCGCCAGCCCCATACATGAAGTGCTGGTAGAGAAAGCAGTGCTGGGCTGGAAAGAATATGAACTGGAGCTGCTGAGAGACAATGCAGACAATGTGGCGATTATTTGTACAGTGGAAAATTTTGACCCGATGGGGGTACATACCGGCGACTCTATAACAGTGGCGCCTGCGATGACATTGAGTGATACTGCTTTTCAAAATATGCGTAACACGGCCATCCGTATGATGCGTAACCTGGGCAATTTTGCCGGTGGCTGTAATGTACAGTTTGCCCTGGAGCCACACACCGAAGAACTGATCGTGGTAGAAATAAACCCAAGGGTGAGCCGCTCCTCGGCCTTAGCGAGTAAGGCTACCGGTTACCCGATTGCAAAAATTGCTGCCAAGCTGGCCATTGGTTATAACCTGGATGAATTGAAAAACCAGATCACGCAAAGCACTTCTGCCTATTTTGAGCCGGCGCTGGATTATGTAATTGTAAAAATACCCCGTTGGAATTTTGATAAATTCAAAGGGGCCAATGATACCCTCGGCTTCCAGATGAAGAGTGTAGGCGAGGTAATGGCAATAGGAAGAAGCTTTGCAGAAGCGATACAAAAAGCCTGTCAGAGTTTGGAGAACGACGCCCTGGGCCTGGGATATTACGGTCAAAGCCTGATGAAAGCAGATGACCTGATCGAATACATCAAGATACCCAAGTGGGACAGGGTGTTCCGGATTAAAGATGCGCTGATGGCTGGTGCCAGTATCAAGCGCATATGCGAAAGCACCGGTATTGACCGCTGGTTTATTTACCAGATACAAAAAATTTGCACCTGCGAAAAAGAGATCGCTAAATATGATTTCAACACCTTGCCGGATGATGTATTGACAGAGGCCAAACATTTAGGCTTCAGTGATGAGCAGATCGTAAGGATCATGAGAGAAGAAAACGCAGAAACTATTTATGAAAGAAGAAAGGCGATGGGGCTAACCAGGGTGTTTAAAATGGTGGATACCTGTGCAGCTGAATTTGAGGCAAAAACACCTTACTTTTATTCCACCTTTGAAGCCAAACCTGCCCCCTCAGCCACTCCACTTTCAAATGGGGCAGAACTGGATTCTAATGAATCAAAAATTTCCACTAAAAAGAAGATCATTGTTTTGGGCAGCGGCCCAAACAGGATTGGCCAGGGTATTGAGTTTGATTATTGCTGTGTGCATGGATTGCTGGCGATAAAAGAAGCCGGCTATGAAGCCATCATGGTGAATTGTAACCCTGAAACAGTTTCTACTGATTTCGACATGGCTGATAAATTGTATTTTGAGCCCGTGTTTTGGGAACACCTCTGGGAAATAGTAGCACATGAAAAACCAGAAGGCGTTATTGTACAACTGGGCGGGCAAACGGCCTTGAAACTGGCCAAACGGCTGCATGAAAAAGGCATCAAAATTATCGGGACCTCCTTTGATAATATGGACATTGCTGAAGACCGTGGCCGCTTTAGTGATATGCTGAAAGCACTGGAAATTCCATACCCTGAGTATGGAACTGCTTACAATACAGATGAAGCCATTGAAGTGGCAAGGAAGGTTGGTTACCCGGTTTTAATCAGGCCAAGTTATGTGTTGGGCGGACAAAGAATGCGTATAGTCATCAACGATGAAGACCTTGAAAAAGGGGTGCTTAGTTTAATAAAACATTTACCTGGCAATAAAATACTGATCGATCATTTCCTTGACCGTTGCCAGGAAGCCGAGATCGATGCGATTTTTGACGGAGACGATTTTCATGTGATGGGAGTGATGGAACATATTGAACCGGCGGGCATTCACAGTGGCGACAGTAACGCCGTATTACCACAATTTAACTTATCGCCACTAATAGTGCATACCATGGAAGAGTATGCAGAAAAAATTGGCCGGGCATTAAATATTAAGGGACTCATCAATATACAGTTTGCCATTAAAGATGGTAATGTATTTGTAATTGAAGCCAATCCAAGAGCCAGCCGTACCACACCATTTATTGCCAAAGCCTACCAGATTCCGTATTTGAATATTGCCACTAAAATAATGCTGGGTGTAAACAAATTAAAGGACTTCACTTTTGAGAAAAAGCTAACCGGCTTTGCCATTAAAGAACCTGTTTTCTCTTTTAATAAATTTCCCGGAGTAAATAAAGAACTGGGGCCGGAGATGAAAAGCACGGGTGAAGCGATCCGCTTTATTAAAGATCTGAGAGACCCTTATTTCCGGCAGTTGTATAAAGAGCGGAGTATGCATTTGAGTAAATAAAAAATAATTTGTACATTGGAGTATGTCAAACCAATCTGATATACCCATCTGGAAAACGGCTCCGTTCCTGCGGCTATTGCCGCCATTAATTGCGGGAATATTACTGCAATGGTATTGGCAGATTGCGTTATTGCCAATTATTATCAGTATTGTTTGCTTTACCATTTCATTTTTGCTTTGTTCTTTATTACCTGTTGCTCTACGGTTTAAGTTATCAACTTTTCGGGGACTCCTTCTCAATTTAATATTGATCAGTTTCGGGGCATTGGTGACCTGGCAAAAAGATATCCGGCACCAGGGTAACTGGTATGGCAATTATTATAACGACAGCAGCTATATTATCGCCACCATAAATGAACCCGTGGTAGCCAGGGCAAAATCGTACAAGGCAGAAGCAATGGTGGAAGCCACCGTAACAAACGACAAGGCCGTTGCATGTGAAGGTAAACTGCTGCTGTATTTTTCCAGAGACAGTGCGGTTGGGCAACTGCAGTATGGTGATAACATCATCATCAGTAAAAAATTACAAGCGATTAAAAACAGCGGTAATCCCGGCGCATTTAATTATGAGCGCTATGCTGGTTTTCAACAAATATTTCACACTGTTTTTTTAAAAGAAAAAGACTGGGGAAAACTGGAGCATAAAAAGATAAACCGCTTTCAGCAGTTCATCTTTTCTTCCAGGGAAAATATTTTATCTGTTTTACAAAAGAATATCAGGAGTGGTAAGAATGAACTGGGTATTGCAGAAGCACTGCTGATCGGCTACACCAATGATCTGGATAAAGACCTGGTGCAGGCCTATAGCAATACCGGTGTGGTTCATATCATCGCCATATCAGGCATGCACCTGGCATTAATTTATGGGATGCTGGTGTTGCTATTTGCAAAGTTGCCTGTGATCAACAAATCAAAATGGCTGCAAACGGTATTAATATTAAGTTGCCTCTGGATTTTTTCGTTGATGACAGGAGGCGCAGCATCCGTATTGAGGTCTGCAGTAATGTTTACCTTCATTACGATCGGTAAATATTTTTTCCGGCAATCCTCTATCTATAATTCACTTGCCGCATCAGCAATGGTAATGCTTTGCTTTAACCCTTATTACCTGTGGGATGTGGGATTCCAGCTAAGCTACCTTGCTGTAGTGGGTATTGTAGCATTTCAAAAACCCATTTACAACATGATGTATGTAAAAAATAAATGGCTGGATAATACCTGGAAAGCAACAGCCCTAACCCTTGCTGCACAAATCCTCACCTTCCCGGTTTGCATTTATTACTTTCACCAATTCCCATTGTTGTTTTTGATCACCAATTTAATTGCGGTACCGCTTTCTACCATTATCCTTTACGCTGAAATATTTTTGGCCGCTTTTTCATGGATGCCTTTTGTTGGCCTGTATGCAGGAAAAATTACCGCCTTCCTGTTAGGAATCATGAATAAATTTATTCTGGGGATAAATGAACTGCCTTTTGCTGTATGGGACAGGATCCCGGCGAATGTTGCCAGCACCTGGCTGCTGTATGCTGTGGTGGTTTTTGGTGCGGCATGGCTGCTCTACAGAAATAAAAAAATGTTCCAGGTTTCCCTCTTCAGCCTTGCAGGATTTGTATTAATGCATGGCATTATCAGCTGGCAGGTGAAGCGCCAGCAAAAAATAATTGTTTACAATGTATCACAACACCAGGCAATAGATTTTGTAAATGGCAACAATTATCAATTTGCAGGGGATAGTATTTTGCTGGAAGACGGGCTGCTGCAAAATTTTCACCTGAAACCCGGCAGGATAGCGCTGCAGCTGAATACCCGAACAGACTCCCTGCAGGGACTAACCAGGCATGGGGATTTTTTTGTGTTTGGCAACAAAAAGATAGTGCTGGTTGATGAAATGTTGTCAACAGAACCTTTATCATCAAAAATAAATGTTGACATCCTTATCATTTCCAGAAATCCAAAACTGAGTATCCCAGAACTGACAAGGGTTTTCAATTGCAACACGGTTGTTTTTGATGCGTCTAACAGTTTGTGGAAAATTGACAAATGGAAAGAAGAATGCGATAAGCTAAATTTACACCATTATTCAATACCGGAGCGGGGGGCTTATATTATGGACCTGTAGTTGTTTTCATTAAAGTGTCATAGGTAAATAAAAAGGAAAAGATTGGTTATTTTTTTTCTGATCAAAAGAATAAATAACAAAATCACCTTAGCAACGAAGGTGCCATGACAACCTGCAGCCGGAAACAAAAAATTATTCAGCAGCATGTCAAAAAAAATTCAATCAGCACTTATCTCGGTTTTTTATAAAGACGGGTTGGAAAATATCATTATGCAGTTGCACCAACTGGGTGTAACCATTTACTCTACAGGCGGCACACAAAAATTTATTGAAGGATTAAAAGTACCCTGCGTACCGGTTGAATCCTTAACTACCTACCCGTCTATTTTAGGTGGCAGGGTTAAAACGCTCCACCCATCTGTATTTGGTGGTATCCTTGGAAGAAGAGGAAATAAGACGGATGTGGACGAAATGAAGCAATACAACATTCCTGAAATTGACCTGGTAATTGTAGACCTGTATCCTTTTGAAGAAACCGTGGCAGAACAAAGGTTGAATGCCTCCCTGTCGGGAACTGCTCTGGAGGAAAGTTTAATCATTGAAAAAATTGATATTGGCGGGCCATCCATGATACGTGGTGCTGCCAAAAATCACAGCGATGTGGTGGTGGTAGCCGCTAAAAAAGATTATGCGTTACTGGAAGCAATCTTACAAGAGCAGGAGGGAACAACGACTTTAGAACAACGAAGGATGTTTGCCATTAAAGCATTTGATGTATGCACCGGTTACGACCTGGCCATCTCCAATTATTTTAATCAAACAGCATTTATCAACCCCTTCAATAAAGAAAAGTGTATTCTCCGTTACGGCGAAAACCCTCAACAGCAGGGAATATTCTACGGCAACCAGCAGGCAGTATTCAATAAACTTCATGGCAAAGAATTATCCTACAACAATTTGGTTGATGTGGATGCCGCCATACAATTAATTACAGAATTTAAAACTGCTGAGGAATGTATTTTCGCCATCATCAAGCACACTAATGTATGCGGCATAGCGGCAACAGACAACGTGAAAGAGGCATGGGACAACGCTTTGGCAGGCGACCCGGAAAGCGCTTTTGGCGGGGTACTGGTTTCCAATAAAGCAATTGACGAAGCAACTGCTGATGCCATCAGCGAAATATTCTTTGAAGTATTGATAGCACCTTCCTTTGATGAAGATGCACTGAAGGTATTGCAGTCAAAAAAGAACAGGATCCTGCTGCAGCTCAATCACAGCTATATTCCGCCTGCATCACAATACAAAAGTGTTTTAAATGGATTGCTTACCCAGCAAAATGATACGGGTAATTACACCGAGTGGAAAGAAACCGGTGGCAGAGAAACCACTGAAAGGGAGAAAGAAGACCTGGTTTTCGCCAACATCATTGCCAAACATTTAAAAAGCAATTCCATTGCATTGGTGAAAAATAAACAATTGGTCGGCAAAGGATGCGGGCAAACTTCCCGGATAGATTCTTTACGGCAGTCTATAGATAAAGCATCGCAATTTAATTTTGACCTCAGCGGTGCGTCATTGGCAAGTGATGCCTTTTTCCCGTTTGACGATTGCGTAAAAATTGCGCATGCTGCAGGCATTACCTCCTTTATACAACCCGGTGGGTCGATACGTGACAATGATTCAATCCAGTATTGCAAAGACAATCAGCTGGCAATGGTAATAACCGGCCTGCGCCATTTCAAACATTAATTCCATAGTTCCTGTAGATTCATTTTCAAACAAACAATTAATCTTCTTCCTAACCATTGAACAATCAAAGCAACAGATCGGGAGGCTACATTGCCTTGTGCATTACCAGCATTGTGTGGGGCTCCACCTGGGTAACCAGTAAAATTGGGGTATCACAAATGCCGGCATTTCAAATGGCTGCCATACGCCAGTTTCTGGGCGGGGCTTGTTTTGTGCTTTTCTTTCTGTTATATAAAAAACTGCCGCTACCAACGGCAAAACAATTTGCTTTACTGCTGGTAATGGCATTACTGATGTTTGTTGGTGCCAATGGCTTAAGTACCTGGAGCCTTAAATATATCCCTACGGGTTTAAGTTCATTAATTGGTGCCCTCTATCCTTTAAGTGTGGTGCTTATTGAAATGGTATTTTTTAAAAACAGGGATGTATCGGTACTTACTTTTATTGGACTGCTACTGGGTATTGGCGGCATTGGTATCGTATTTTATGAAAATGTTTTTCAAAGCAGGCCACCTGGTTTTTTTCTGGGTGCAGCACTTTCAGTCTGTGCTATGTTGTGCTGGAGTGCAGGCACTATCATCATTTCCCGTAATAAAATAAAGATCAATCCGTATTTTGCCACCGGCTGGCAGATGCTCCTTAGCTCCGCAATTTTGTTATTCATTGCGGTTGCGTCAAAAGATACGATACCGGTTCAGGCAATTCCCATTAAGGCGTGGATGGCAATAGCTTACCTGGTAATTGCCGGGTCTATCGTTAGCTTCATCGCATTTATTTATTCCATGAAGAAATTACCTGCTGCCCTCTTTTCATTGTATGCTTATTTTAATCCGCTGGTGGCTATCCTCATAGCCGGACTGTTCCTGAAAGAAAAATTAACCTTCCATATTCTGTGGGGCGCAATCGTTACCTTGCTGGGTGTGTTTCTGGTAAACTACAGTATGAAGAAAAGTAAGGAAAAAATTATTGTTGAACCAGGGCAATAAACTTTTCGTAGCACTGGCGCCAGCCTGCAAATTGTTTATCGCTGCCCAAAAAGTTATTGTGCCAGATGGTACAGAGCGTTCCATTTACTTCTTTGCAAATCCTGTAATAATGTTCTAATTCATTGTATGCTTCCAGGGGAGATAATTGCTGTTCATAAAAAGAGTTGGCATCCATAAAGCAAAAAGGATGAATCCTTAAAGTGGTTGCTTCTTCCTTCTGCAGATCGTACCAGTAAAAAGATGATGCCACCGAAGCCCTGAAACCGTTAATGCCGCCATATCCCATAGAGTAGTCATCTGTAATGCCTGCTTCAATCAACCTGCGGTACCCATGTGGTAAGCTAAAACGGATATAATGCTGCCTGGAGTGGGTTACGGGTTTGTCAATGATGTC
>JAYVUL010000246.1:0-6806 GCA_043787935.1 Chitinophagaceae bacterium
CTATTGTGCCGGTGCACCTGTACGGCCATGCGGCCGATATGGAAAAAATAATGGACATTGCCCGGAGGCATAATTTATTTGTAATAGAAGATAATGCACAGGGAATAGGCTGCGATTATACCTTTAGTGATGGTGCCGTAAAAAAGACCGGCGCTATCGGACATATAGGCTGTACATCTTTTTATCCCTCAAAAAACCTGGGTGCTTATGGTGATGGAGGGGCAATATTTACCGATGATGATGCGTTAGCTGTAAAATTAAAAATGATTGCCTCTCATGGGCAAAGCAAAAGGTATTACCATGATGTGGTAGGTTGCAATTCAAGGCTGGATACGATACAGGCAGCCGTTTTGGATATTAAGCTGAAGCATTTGGATGAATACATTGATGCCAGGAGAAAAGCAGCCGATTTTTATGATACTGCTTTTGCCGGGCAAATCGGAATCAGCACACCATTCAGGGCGGCTAACAGCAGGCATGTTTTTCACCAGTACACCTTGATATTAAATAATGTGGACAGGGATGGATTGAATCAATATCTTGCTGAAAACGGTGTGCCATCCATGATATATTACCCGGTGGCAAGTCACAAGCAAAAGATTTTTGATGCCTTTGGCGGAAGCGGCTACAACTTGCCGGTAACTGACTGGCTCACCGAAAGGGTAATTTCACTGCCTATGCACACCGAACTGGATGAAGAGCAACAGCGTTTTATTGTATCTAAAGTATTATCATTTACCAATAAATCATAAACCCCTAAACAGTAAATATGAAAATAGCAGTTGTTGGAACTGGATATGTAGGCCTGGTGTCAGGTACTTGTTTTGCCGAAACCGGTAACCAGGTTGTATGTGTTGATATTGACCAGCGGAAAGTAGAAAAACTCGCTTCTGGCCAGATTACCATTTTTGAGCCTGGCCTGGAAAAAATATTTTTGCGCAATACCAAAGAAGGCCGCCTCACTTTTACCACTTCCCTGGAAGATGCTATAAAAGATGCCCCCGTGATCATGCTGGCCCTGCCAACGCCTCCGGGTGAAGATGGCAGTGCAGACCTGAAATATATCCTGGGGGTGGCAGACCACCTGGGAAAAATAATTACAGAATATAAAGTTATTGTAGATAAGAGCACGGTGCCGGTGGGTACTGCCGAAAAGGTACGTGCCGCAGTGGCAAAAAATGCTTCAGTAGATTTTGATGTGGTAAGTAATCCCGAATTTTTAAGGGAAGGTGTAGCGGTGGATGATTTTATGAAGCCGGACAGGGTAGTGATCGGCACCACCTCAGAAAAGGCAAAAAAATTAATGAATGATCTGTATGCACCCTTTGTACGCCAGGGTAACCCACTCATTTTTATGGATGAAAAAAGTGCTGAACTTACAAAATATGCAGCCAATTCATTCCTTGCTACCAAGATTACCTTTATGAACGAAATTGCCCGCTTGTGTGAGTTGCTGGGGGCAGATGTGGATATGGTGCGCAGGGGTATGGGAAGCGACGAAAGGATTGGTAAGCGGTTCCTGTTTCCGGGCATTGGTTATGGGGGAAGTTGTTTCCCCAAAGACGTGCAGGCCCTGGGTAAATCATCAAACGAGGTTAATTACCAGTTTAAGATATTAGATGCAGTAATGGAGGTGAATGAAAACCAGAAAATGCATTTAATGCCAAAGATCAATGCCTATTTTAATAATGATTTAAAAGGTAAAAAAATTGCCTTGTGGGGGTTGGCGTTTAAACCCAATACCGATGATATAAGGGAAGCCCCGGCATTATATATGATAAAAGAATTGCTTGCCCGGGGTGCTTCTGTTGCCACCCATGACCCCGAAGCTATGAACAATGTAAAACAATTATTGGGAGATACCATTACTTTCGCAGAATCGCAGTATGAAGCATTGGAAGATGCGGATGCCCTGGTGATTGCAACCGAGTGGAGCGAATTCCGAACACCTGACTTTACTAAAATTTCCTCTTTGTTAAAAAATAAGGCCATTTTTGACGGAAGGAATTTATTTGATCTTAAGCAGATGGAAGAATTAGGTTATTACTACGTGAGCATCGGCAGAAGGGTAATCAATTAATGTTAATTTGAAAAAACACACAATGGCAACAAAGCGAATATTAATAACCGGGGCGGCAGGTTTTTTGGGCTCTCATCTATGCGACCGGTTTATCAATGAAGGCTTCAGGGTAATTGGTATGGATAACCTGATAACAGGCGACCTTAAAAATATTGAGCACCTTTTTAAGCTGAAAGAATTTGAATTTTATCACCACGATGTATCCAAATTTATACACGTGTCCGGTGACCTGGATTATATTCTGAATTTTGCTTCGCCGGCAAGCCCGATTGATTATTTAAAAATCCCCATTCAAACTTTAAAAGTTGGTTCACTGGGTACACACAATTGTTTAGGCCTGGCGTTGGCAAAAAAAGCCAGGATATTGGTGGCCAGCACCAGCGAAGTGTATGGCGACCCGGTTGTACATCCGCAAAATGAAGAATACTGGGGTAATGTAAATCCAGTGGGTCCACGAGGGGTGTACGATGAAGCCAAACGTTTCCAGGAAGCAATAACCATGGCGTACCATACTTTTCATAATGTGGAAACCAGGATCATCAGGATATTTAATACCTACGGGCCCAGGATGCGGCTGAATGACGGCAGGGCATTACCTGCATTTATTGGCCAGGCATTACGTGGTGAAGACTTGACCGTTTTTGGCGATGGCAGCCAGACAAGGAGTTTTTGCTATGTAGATGATTTGGTGGAGGGTATCTATCGTTTATTGATGAGTGACTATGCATTGCCTGTTAACATTGGAAATCCCGATGAAATTTCTCTGAAAGAATTTGCAGAAGAAATTATCAGCCTTACCGGCACCACCCAAAAAATTGTGTACAAGCCATTGCCGGTAGATGATCCAAAACAAAGACAGCCGGATATTACCAAAGCAAAAGAGATTTTAGGCTGGCAACCAAAAGTGGGCAGAGCAGAAGGATTGAAAGTGACCTACGAATATTTTAAATCCTTGCCTAAAGAAGAATTGCATAAATTGCCTAAGGAGTTTGAGAGCAGGAAATAATTATTATTTATCTATTCATTACCAGATGTATCAGGATTTAATTGATAAGAAGAAAAAGTTAGCAGTAATAGGATTGGGCTATGTGGGGCTTCCTATCGCCCTGGAGTTTGCCAGGAAAATCAAGGTAATCGGTTTTGATATCAACGCCAAAAGGGTAGAAATGATGCGCAACAGCATTGACCCGAGCCAGGAGTTGGAAAGAGAGGCATTTGATGGCTGCGATATTGAATTTACCTGCGACCTTGAAGTACTCAAACAGGCTAACTTTTTTATCGTGGCAGTACCTACGCCGGTTGATGAGCACAACGTGCCTGACCTGATTCCGGTGCAAAAAGCAAGCGAAACCATTGGTAAAGTGGTGAAGAAGGGCGACTATGTAGTATTTGAAAGCACCGTATATCCGGGTTGCACGGAAGAAGATTGCCTGCCAATCATAGAAAAATTATCAGGGTTAACAAATATTATTGATTTTAAATTGGGCTACTCTCCTGAAAGGATCAACCCGGGGGATAAAGAACATACGCTTTCCAGGATTATTAAAGTGGTAAGCGGTTGTGATGCTGAATCGCTGGAAGTAATCGCCAAAGTATATGAACTGGTTGTAACTGCAGGGGTTCACAAAGCCTCCAGCATTAAAGTGGCTGAAGCGGCGAAAATTATTGAGAATACCCAAAGAGATCTGAACATTGCATTAATGAATGAACTGTCTATCATTTTTGACCGGATGAACATCAATACCTTTGAAGTGCTGGAAGCGGCAGGAACGAAATGGAATTTCCTTAAATTTCAGCCGGGTCTTGTAGGTGGCCATTGCATTGGAGTGGATCCTTATTACCTTACCCATAAATCGAAGGAACTGGGTTATGAAAGCCAGGTAATACTGGCAGGACGTGTTATCAATGACGGCATGGCAGGGTATATTGCAAAGAAAGTATTGCAGCATATTATCCAGAATAATGGCAATGTAAAAGATGCTAAAGTGTTGGTGATGGGTGCTACTTTTAAAGAAAACGTAAGCGATATCCGAAATAGTAAAGTGGCTGATGTGATAAAGGAATTAAAATCTTATTCTTTAAATGTACATGTTACAGATCCACATGCAGAAAGCTCTGAACTGAAACATGAATATGGATTTGAATTAAATGCTGATATTGCCAATGATTATGATGCAGTAATAATAACTGTGCCTCACAATGCATACAGGGAATTGGATGATGCTTATTTTACAGGGATCACCAAACCCAAAGCAATGATTGCTGATTTAAAAGGTATTTACAGAAACAGGATCCAGAACAGGATTTACTGGAGTTTGTAATAATCCACATCCCTGCTGGCCATCGGGGCGTTATTTGAATAATACACTGCAAAGTAAAAGCCTGGTTATCGGGAAGATTACTTTTGAATAAAAACTACTGCAAAAACTGAAAGATGCTTGAGGAAAAATTAGAGCCGTTGCATAATTCCCCTTTAGGGAATGGCGGATTTCACACTAAAGATTTAAGCCAATCTACTTTTTTAGTAACAGGAGGTGCTGGTTTTATTGGTGGACATATTGCAGAATACCTGTTGAAAAATAATGCCCGAAAAGTGAGGGTGCTGGATAATATGGTAAACGGCAAGCAGGCTACTCTTGATATCCTGCACCAGTATGCTGCATTTGAATTTATAGAAGGCGATATCAGAAATGCAGAAACCTGCCTGCAAGCCACCAAAGGTATTGACTATGTAAGCCACCAGGCAGCATTGGGATCTGTTCCCCGCTCTATTCTTGAGCCGGTATATTTTACTGAAGTAAATGTGAACGGATTTGTAAACATGCTAAAAGCCGCAGTGGACAATAAAGCTAAGCAGTTTGTATATGCTTCATCTTCTTCCGTTTACGGCGATGAGCCCACCTTGCCTAAACGGGAAGAAAGGATAGGTAACTGTTTATCTCCTTATGCCGCTACTAAAAAAACGAATGAATTATATGCACAGGTTTTTGCTGATGTGTATGGAATAAAAACAATTGGTTTCCGCTACTTTAATATTTTTGGCCCACGCCAGGACCCGGACGGGGCTTATGCGGCGGTAATTCCCCTATTTGTAAAAGGGCTGATGAATAATACCCCGGTGTATATTAACGGTGATGGCGGACAAACAAGGGATTTTACTTTTATAGACAATGCAGTACAGGTAAATATCAAAGGGATGCTGACTGACAATGAGGCCGCTGTGAACAAAGTGTACAATGTAGCAGTGGGAGAAAACTATTCGGTGAACTATTTATTTAATGCCTGCAAGGATCACCTGCAAAGCAATGCCGCAGCCATTTACAGGGATCCAAGGGCTGGTGATATAAGAAATTCCCTGGCTGATATTTCTTTAATAAAAAATTTATTAGGTTACCAGCCAGCCAAAAAATTTGAAGAAGGGTTAACGGAAACAATCGAATATTTCAGGGCAAAGTATGCAGAAAAAGAAACGGTGTTAACACGCTGGTCTTAAAATTAAATCATGATCCCTGCCAGGAAGATTTGTTCCGGCGGGAACTATCCACTAATAACAATGCCATTTACCAAAACCGCCATCACCGGATTGTTAGAATTTGTGCCGGCTGTTTTTGAAGACAGCCGGGGCTATTTTTTTGAAAGCTATAATGAAAATATTTTTCTGGAAGAAGGAGTAAAAGTAAAATTTGTTCAGGATAACCAGGCAAAATCCTCCTATGGGGTAATCCGTGGGTTGCATTTTCAATTGGCACCCCATGCACAAACAAAATTAATCAGGGTGCTCTCCGGAACAATCCTTGATGTTGCAGTAGATGTTCGTATTGGCTCACCCACTTACGGAATGGTATACACGCTGGAATTATCTGCAGAAAATAAAAAACAATTGCTTGTGCCCAAAGGTTTTGCACATGGTTATTCCGTTCTGAGTGAAACGGCAGAAGTGATGTATAAATGCGATTCTTTTTATAATAAACAAAGTGAGGGCGGGTTATTGTATAATGATCCTGCATTAAATATCGACTGGAAGATACCTGCAGATAAAGCTATAGTGGCAGCGAAAGACCAGCTGCACCCCGGCATTGCTCATTGTGTTAATAATTTTGTTTTCGGGGAGCAGTAAGGCAAATGGATGGTGAGATTTTATTTTTTACTGATGATAATGGAAACAATTTTAGTAACCGGTGCCAATGGACAGTTGGGCAAGGAGATGCAGGTAATTGCTGCTGCTTATCCTGGGTGTCGTTTTTTATTTGTTACAAAAGAAGAATTGTCAATTGATATTGCAGAAGCTGTCAAAGATTATTTTGATCAGCATGCCATCCATGTTTGTGTAAACTGTGCTGCTTATACTGCTGTTGATAAAGCCGAAACGGAGACGGATAAAGCCTTTACTATAAATGCAGCTGCAGTAGGAAATTTAGCAACTGTTTGCAGGGAGAATAACGTACTTTTCATTCATATTTCCACCGACTATGTTTTTGATGGCACTGCTGCAGCGCCTTACAAGGAAGATCATCCGGTAAAGCCGATCAATGCTTACGGGGCATCTAAATTAAAAGGGGAGGAACTGGCATTGCAAAACAATCCTGGAGTTATCATCATCCGCACCTCCTGGGTGTATTCTTCTTTTGGAAATAATTTTGTAAAAACCATGCTCCGGCTGATGAAAGAGAGGGAAAGTATCAATGTAGTGGCAGATCAACTGGGCAGCCCTACTTATGCTGCTGAC
>JAYVUL010000247.1:0-2293 GCA_043787935.1 Chitinophagaceae bacterium
AGGGCACCGTTTGAAATGGCCCAGGTAGTGCCATCAAATTTGTATAGCCCCTGGCGGTTGGTGCCGGCCCAGATATTCCTGTTCTTTCCTACAGCCAGCGTAGTGAAACTGCTGGTTGTAAATGCTGCAGTGTTGCCCGCCCGGTGTACTGGTGGCAAATACTTATCCGATGTCAATATGGCCACTCTTTCGGCAGCCAGCACGGCCCTTGTTCTTGCTACCTGTCCTGTGGTAAACATATACCTGCTTAAATTATCAGAATAGTCCATAAAGTTCATCCACATATCACCCGCCGGTCCATTGCTGCAGCTTATATGTATATAGTCTGGCGCATGAAGGCCGGAATTTGGTCCTGCCTGGTTGGGCGTATCATCAATATCATCAGTGTCTGTACAAACTGACGCCGGCAATCCATTGGCTGCCAGTTCCGGTCCAAATATATGAGGAAGCCCCAGCCAGTGGCCCACTTCATGTGTCAATGTTCTGCCGTAGTTGGTGGCAGGATTAGTATGTATGCCTACACCAAAAGCCGTTGTAGCTATCACCACACCGTCTAACAGCGGCTCCGTACTTAATAAAGCCGGTTTTGAACTATACCCGTTTATATTGCTATTGAATTTGCACACCCATACATTCAGGTATTTGGTGGCATCCCATACAACAAGTCCCCCTGCGTTCGGGTTTTTCATAAAAACTTCATCATCGGCTAATCCCTCACCATAGTACCTGGTTGTTTTGCGGTATTCTATACCGTTAGTAGGATTATTATTGGGATCTTTCTGGGCTAGTACAAATTTAATATTCATGTTACCGGTAACGCCCGCAAATGCGGCAGGGATCTTATAAAAATCCGACTGAAGGTTATGATAATCCTCATTCAGTCTTACCATTTGTATTTTTACCTGCGTTACTGAAAAACTGTCTGCCTCGTCATTGTATAAATTATGAACTACTACCGGAATGATGACCTCATCTGTTACATTCAATGTATTGTGCAGCCGGTGCTGTTGCAGCAGGGCATTCACCCTGCGGTTAAAGCCGGCTTCATAAGTTGCCAGCGAAGGATTTTTTGCCAGCCGGTGCTGGTAATAATTATCCGTACCACAACCATTTTTCTGTGCGGCTGAAATAAAATAAAAGCCAATTGCCATTACAAAAAGGTAAATTTTCTTTGCCATAACGCAGCGTATTTTTATAAATAAAGATGGCGGGAAGGAAAGATTTTTTACTGGAATGGATAGAAAAGTTAAGATACATGTTTTTTTCCAAAAAAAAACATCCCTGGTGAGAGGATGGTTCATAAATATTTTTATGCTGTGAAGCGATTAGTTTTTTTTTGGCCACGAATACCACTAATTAAACACGAATTTTTTATTTGGCCACAGGTTGCACGGATTAACACAGATAATTAATTGAGCTTTGCAGCAGCGTTCACTCTGGCTAAACTCTCTTAACTTCAAATACCTTAAACTTCCTTCACCCCAGCTCCGGGTACAAACTAAACTGCCCCATGAACTCATTCACCTGCCCCCGAACGGTAGTAATAATGTTTTCATTCTCCGCATTCATCAGCACATTGTCCACCGCATTTACCACAAACTGCATGTGTTCTTCTTTCAAGCCCCTGGTAGTGATGGCCGGCGTACCAATACGGATACCCGAAGTTACAAAGGCACTCTTGTCGTCAAAGGGCACCATATTTTTATTAAGGGTAATATCCGCTTTCACCAATGCCTGTTCCGCTTTTTTGCCGCTGATATTTTTATTTCGGAGGTCAATCAGCATCAGGTGATTGTCGGTACCGCTGCTGATGAGTTGATAACCTTTTTCTACAAATGCTTTTGCCATTGCCTGTGCATTGCTCACTACCTGTTTGGCATATACGCCAAATTCATCGGTAAGTATTTCTCCAAACGCAATGGCTTTGGCAGCAATGATATGTTGCAGCGGCCCGCCCTGTATGCCGGGGAACACGGCCATGTCCATCAGGTTACTCATCGGCCTGGTGTTGCCTTTCACATCCTTCAGCCCAAAAGGGTTGTCAAAATCTTTTTTCATCAGGATGATGCCGCCCCTTGGCCCACGCAGTGTTTTATGGGTGGTAGAAGTTACAAAATGGCAGTGTTCAAAAGGCGAGCTTAGTATCCCTTTCGCAATCAGCCCTGCCGGGTGGGCCATGTCGCATTGTACAAATGCACCCACTTCGTCTGCCACTTTTCTTATTCTTGCATAATCCCAGTCGCGGCTGTAGGCGCTGGCACCGCAGAAGATCAGTTTGGGCTTAAACTCCCGT
>JAYVUL010000248.1:0-6558 GCA_043787935.1 Chitinophagaceae bacterium
CGGGGTATAATTAGCAGCATCACCTATTGGGAAAGTAACTGTAGAAGGAGTAACAGAAAGTTGCAGTTTTCCATTTACCCAGCCAGTTGTTGTAGTAACGGAACCTGCTACAGCAGTAAGTATATTACTTCCAGTGGTAACTATCCCACCGAGGTTTAAATTACCCACAACACTCAGGGCTGAACTAAGGGTGATACTGGACAAACCATTAATCGTAAAATTATTCAGGGTTCGGGCACCACTTGTGAAGGTCATACCGGTTGCAACACCACCAATAACCAGGTTTGAGGTTGAGGATCCTGTTACAGTACCGTTGCCATTAGAAGCTCCATTCAATGTTAAAGTATTACTCCCAATGGAGAAAGTTCCGGCAGTTAAGGTTAAGTTATTCGCTAAGCTCAAATCGCCTGATAAAATAACGCCACCTGAAGTACGGTTTACAGTTATTCCCCTGAATGCATTGGTTGTTCCAGGAGTTGACTGATCGATAAATAAAGTACTGCTTACTCCTGATGCCGTTGCAGCAAAGTTGATGGTTGCCCCATTTGTTGAACTGGCAGCTGCTCCCCCAGCCCTGATGAGGCCGGTACCGGAGTTGTTGCCAGTAATATTAAAGGTAAAGTTAGTAACAGGTGCCAGGGTAAGACTGCCATTGTTGACCAGGTCAACAATAGTTCTGCCGCCTGTAAATGAATAGGTGGTACCTAAGCTGGTGGTTAATGTTCCATATTTTCCTGGTAAGGGTGAACTCACAAATTCACCTCCACTTGCAGTAGTTGTTCCTGAATTGATAGTAATGTTAACCACGTCTGTTGAAAGGGTTCCAACATTTGCAGCATTAGATAAAGTTCCTGCAATTCTAACAACAGTACTTCCATTGGCCATGGTTAACAGGTTTGCCGGAGCAGTACCCGATGCATTTAAAGCACCTACAGTTAGGGTTAATGTAGCTGCAACCGTAGTTGCCGAACCCAATACAACGCCTCCGCCATTGATGGTTAAATTATTCACGTTACCCGTAAAAAAGCCTGAAGGTAAAGTGAAACTTGAACCGTTGGTAAAAGCAACAGTTCCGGTGCTGGCATCCACTAATCCTGCTGTCCTTGTTGGTACAATACCACTTATGGTTAAAGTGTTAGCCCCAACCGTTAGTGTGCCGTTGGTTAATGCTAAAGTGCCTGATACGGTTAATGCCGCACTAAGTGTTACGCCTCCTGCACCATTAAGCGTTAAATTATTCAGGGTATTATTAAAAAGCCCGGAAGGAACTGTAATTGCCGATGCATTGGTAAAAGCAACGGTAGCACTGGCACTGGTTGCATCAACAATACCAGAAGTTCTTGTTGGGCTGTTGCCATTTATTGTTAGTGTATTGGAACCAACTGTTAAGGTACCCGAGGTCATTGCCAAGGTACCTGCTATGGTGATGGAAGTACGCTCAGTAATTGCAGCCGGAGCAGTGTTGTTAATAGTAAGATTATTCAAATTAGAAATACCTAAGGGCATATTTACAGGCCCGGCATTGCTTCCCCCAAAAACCAGGTTAGAGGAAGTGGTAGTGGTTAAGGTGCCGGTACCGGTTGTGGAAGACCCATTTAAAGTAAGCGTATTGGCGCCTACTGCCAATGCACCTGCAGTTAGTGCAAGTGCACCTGAAATAGTTGGGCTGCCTGTTAAAGTAAAACCGTTTGCATTATTTAATTCCAGGTTACCAAAAGTTGCACCCGAAATGTTTGATGCAATGGTATTGCCAGTCATTGAAATTTTACCTGTACTGGTTGTAGTATGGGTAGCCGTACCTGTTATATCCCCTTTTACTGTTAAGGTAAATCCTGCATCACCAAAGGAACCATTTAGATTAAGGTTAGTTACCGTTCTTGAACCAGCTAAATTATAAGTAAAGCCGGGGAAAATGGTAAAATTTATTATACCTGTAGGCGTTGTAGTTATTTCGCTGCCGGAAGACATGGTAACAGGTGTTGCCACTGCAGAACCTATCACTACATTGATGATATCTGAAGAAGCTGCACCAAAAACATAAACGCCACTGGAGGAGTTAAATCCATTATTGGTTAACCGGGTCATTGTAGAGCCGTTGGCCAATGTGAGTGTATTGCCCGCTGCAACTGTAAAAGCTGCTCCGTTTAAAGTAATATTACCCCCATTTGGTATGGTCCTGCTTGTTGAAGAACTTGGATTGAATGAAACACTATTGGTGGTAATGTTTATATTGGTTGGCCCACTTGCAGCAGGCCACTCCAGGCCTACAATTGTATTACTGGTAGTGGCATATTCCAATGTGGCATTGGCGCCATAGACTAAAGAGCCACCGGCGCCCAAAAGCAGGGATGTACCAAAACCAGTAGATGGAGCATAACCATTTCCATTCATGGTGAGTTTACCATTAACTGTGGTAACTAATGTAGTACCGGAAACATTTGTTGTTTTAGTATAGAATTGTGAACTTGAAGAACCACCGCCAATGGTTAAATTGGTATAGGTATTGGGATTGGTTCCACCAGTGTTTGCACCCCTGCCTACCAGGGTAACGTTAGTGGCTGAGGTTCCATTACTATAAATAACAGTGCCATTAAAATTGATTGTGGTAGCTCCGATACTTCCTACAGTAGTACCTGAGTACTCCAAAGTGCCGTTAATGGTTACGGTACTGCAATGGGTGGTGGCAGTGGCCGAACTGCTCCGCTGAATATTACCATTGCTGGTAAATAACAATCTTGCGCCTGCATCCACTGTTAACGTTCCTGTACCGGCGCCGCCTCCATCAACCCTTAGGTCGAGTGAACTCGTCTGAAGGGTTCCGGAGGTGATAGAAAAGCTACCTGCCTTAAAAGCAGTACCCAAAATACCTGTTTGCCCTGCAGGAATAGCAAACTCTGCATTCCAGCTGGCGATGTTTCCACCCCATTCACCGGAAGTGGTGATATTGGTTGCAGTAGTTGCAAATGAATTTACAAAAGATATTTTACCTGTGCCGGCGGTGGTAATACCTGTAGAAAAGTTAGCGCCATTATTGGTCTGCGTATAAAAAGTACCATCAGCCCCTGCACCAGTTGTGGTAACTGCGGTGCCAGTAGTAGCGGCCGATGCACCAGCAAAATAGGTGCGTATTTTTCTATTAACCTGCAAAGTTATACCGGTGGCAATTATAATAGTACCGGGGCCTGTGCCGGTATTGGAATTCAATTGAAAATCCTGGCAAAAGGCATTTGCATTCACATTAATAACGTGCCCGGATTGGATATAGACATTGTTGGCTGAAGTTGGTACTACAGTTGCAGTAGTCCAGGTACCTCCGGCCGACCTTACCTGCCATGTAGCAAGTGTAGACCATGTCCCTGATGCAGCAGACCGGTAATCGCCGTCTGTGGCGGTTTGTGCTATCAGTGCCGCCTGGCTGCAAATTAATAGCAAACCAAGTATGGCCTTAATAATGTTTGATCTCTTTTTCATACGCTTTTTTCGTTAGTTTTTTGTGTTTCTTTTTTGCAGCATATAGCATGCAGTACAATAATTAATAAGGGTGATCGAAGGGAACGGAACCTGGTTTTCAAAAAAGTAAGGAAGCATTTATTGCTATTTGCCTTTATGTATAAAAGGGAAGCCAGCAAGGCTGTTCCCCTTTATTTAAAATCATTTTTTTAGTCAACGATGACCAATGGTATTATGGTTTTTCTGTTATCCGGTTTGATGACCTGCAGGTTGTAATTTCCACTGCCTGCTGCTTTGTCTACAGGAATGCTTTGCACCCCACTGCCCCCGCCATAGGATATTTGCCTGCTCAGGAGCATCTGCCCTGAATTGCTTACCATATTTATGGTATAAATACCTTTCACTTCATCGGTAAACTGCAGGTTGATCGTACGGTTAGTAATAATGTTTGGATACACCATCAATTCATGACCGCTGCGGCCCATCTTAACTTTTACTATATTGCTATATGCCACTTCTCCGGATGTACCAAAGCTTTTGATGCGGTAGAAGTTATCACCCCTCACTGCATTTTCATCCATCCAGTTGTAGCTCAAATTTTCGCCATTGCCGCCGGTTGCCGCTACTGCAGTTGCGGAGATGAAACTGATGCCGTCTCTTGACCTTTCCACTTCATACTGCTGAATGTTGACCTGGTTTTCTGCTTTCCAATCTATTGAAACCGTTTTATTTTGTTTGGTTGCTTTTACAGCAAGCTGATTTACCGGGATGGCACCGCTCTGGTACATTACCAGCCTGAACCGGTTGCTTGCATAAGACCCGGCAGCCGATGTTACGGAAAAATTATAGGTAGTGGTTCCATCAAGGCTCACAGGGGTACTTGTACCGAGGTAAGTATCTTCCAGTTTTCCCAACAGGTTGGGGTGGTTTAAATTTGACGCAATGAATTCCAATGTATAATTTTTAATAAGCGGCTTTCTTAAATCGTAAAAGATGGTATCAGTTACTCCTACTGGTGCAGCTTTTTCTACAGCCAGTATTTGCCCATCCCTTAGCATACCGAGGTTAGTATTAAAATTGGCCAGTTTTTTAGCATCCAATTCATTCACTGCACTGGAAAAGGAACGATCATACTGGTTCATGGTACCATCTGCCAAATCAATACTAGTGCCGTTTATAGCATATAAATTAGTGATCAGGCGTTGTTCGGAACTGGCCGTAGCAGGCCGGAATACACTCCTGGAACCCGCTATTTTACTCCCCTCAGTAAATTGTATAGTACCATTTGAACCGGTGGCATGTGCCATAAATGCCTGGCCCGATTGCACGGTATCCATTATCGTTCCACTGGCACCATAATTTCCACCACCTGGTGTAATAATATAATTAGTACCGTTAAAGGTTAGGGTTTGAAACGCACCATAAGGAAGAATCTTAGGGTCCCACACATAAAATATAGCGTCTGTGCCCCCAGTCCTTGTTACATTTTTTAAATCAATGGCAGATACATAAGGGTTGCCGATAATTTCGTATTTATTGGCATTTACCGTAATGGCGGTGGAGGGGTAAGTGCCTGTTTTTAGCGGCCCTTTTGTACTGAGGGTGGTGGCAGTTATGGTACTGGCAATGTTGGTTGCTGTTCTGTCGCCCCGTACAAAAAGCATGTAGCCCCCATTGGTAGCAATATTGGTAGCAGTAGTAGAGGCTGTTACCCCATCCCATACATTGGTGGCATTGTTGTAAGAGAGTAAGGAATAATTATTGGGTGATTGAGCGTCGTAGTTATTAGCGATGGCAGTGGCTGCCTTGCTGGTGACCCAGGTGCCCGCACCAACAGGCCCCTGAACCCCGGGGGTCTGCCCATTTTGCCAGGCCTGGTTAATAGATTGTGTGGTACTCGTGGGTATGGAAAGTAACCTCCAGGCCCTGTTGGTATTGGCAGGGATATAACGCTCAACGGTAAAGCTTCCAATAAATGGTGTGGTGATGCTGCTTAAACTAAGTATCCTGGCAGATCCAATAATTGTGCTGCGTAATGTAAAATTATCATTGGTAGTAAGCGTGGTGGACGCATTATTCAAATTTAAAATACCCTGTAATCGTAAGCCATTACCTGATGTTGCATCTATAGATACTGAACGGTTGGCAACAAAATTTTTGAACTCCGTAAATCCCGTGGTAAATTTTAGCGGGTTAAAAGTGGCCCCTGCGCCGCTGATGGTAAGGTAGGGCAAATTGCTGGTAGTATTATCTGCTGCACCTCCAATAGTACCAGAGCCACTGTTGTTGGTAAAATTACCGGCAATCTCCAGTGTAACAGCACTACCTATATTAAGTGATCCGCTGGTTAAAGTGGTGGTTCCCCCAAAAATAACATCGCTGTTCATAGTGGCTGTGCCGGATGCTGTGCGGTTTAGTGTGAGGTCTTTAAATAAGTTGGTAGTGCCCGGCGTTGTCTGGTCAAAATATAAATTACCCAAAGCACCGGTACCCGTAATATTAATACTGGCATTATTATTTCCGCGCAAAGAAGCAGTTGAACTGCTGACTGTACCTGATAACGTTAATGTAGTGCCCGAGGCTAAATCTACAATGCCATTACTTTGATTATAATTGCCCTTAAAAGAAACACTGTTGGCAATTGTAACAGTTGGGGTGCCGGCCGGCGATGAAATCCTGTCTGACTTAAAATTATTAAACGCATTGGTAACGCCCGGAGTTGTTTGGTTGAACCTGAGTATTCCGGCATAACCGGAATTTAAACCAACTGAAGGCGTGCCCGCAATACCAATTGTTATACTGGCATTGCTATTTCCGGATGTAAGCATTCCTGTACCTGAAATATTACCATAAATAGTAAAAGTAGATGTGGTAGTGGGCGCTAAAATAATTTCTCCGTCATTTATAAGATTTATAATTTTCCTTGCACCTGATGTATTATATACAGCTGTGTTTGTAACAGTTAAATTTCCAAAAGCTCCGGGGTTTGGTGCACTGCTCATTTCACTACTGCCTATTACCGTACCTGTGGCATTGATGGTAATATTTACTAAATCCCCTGCGGCTGCACCCACAGAATAGAAACCCGAATTAACGGTAAACTGGCTG
>JAYVUL010000249.1:0-7820 GCA_043787935.1 Chitinophagaceae bacterium
CCGTAGAGTACTGCAGAGGCGAAAACGCCCTTCCATTAGCCGCTGCAGGTAATGGATTGTTATGGTACACAACTCCGGTGGGAGGAATTGGTTCAGATACCGTCACCCCATCTACTGCCAATACCGGCATATTTAATTTTTATGTCAGCCAATCGGCAGGTGGCTGTGAGGGCCCAAGGGCAATTGCGGTAGTGAATATTAAAAATGCCCCCAACCTGGGGGCAGACAGATCGGACAGTGTGTGCAATGGTGGGTTCACCAACCTTGTTGCTGCATATGATACTACAGGACTGCTGATGTCATATACGCTCAATGGGGTACCGGCGGCCAGGCCCGATTCAGTAACCGTTCCTGGTAATTACCTGGTTAAAGCCACTAACAGCATAGGTTGTACAGATTCTGCAATGCTTTCTTTTACAGTACAACCAGAGGTAAATGCTTATGCAGGAAATGATACTGTTGCCATAATTGGAGTACCGCTTCAGTTGCATGCGGAAGGTAGCGGTGCCGGTGGAAGCTATCAATGGACAAACCTTGGTCCTTCTTTTAATGCAATTTTTTCAAACCCCGGTGTGCCCGATCCACTGGTTACACTCCAGGACTTTACCTATAACCTGGAAGTGGAAGTAAAAGATGCCATTGGTTGCCATGCTTCCGATAACCTAAGGATAACCGTCTTTGCGGGGCCGGCCTTTTATCTGCCCAATGCTTTTTCGCCAAATGGGGACGAACTGAATGATGTATTTAAGCCTATCCCTGTTGGTATCGCTCAAATAAAATACTTCAGGATATACAACCGCTTTGGTGAACTGGTATTTGAAACCAACCGATGGCTGGATGGATGGGATGGGACCTACCGTGGCAGGAAACAATTGCCAGGTAATTATGTGTGGATTTTACAGGGTATTGATAAAAACGGAAGGGTGCATGACAGGAAGGGGAATGTACTGCTGGTGAGATAGCACCAATCAAAAATGCTGTTAGCGTAAATTGGGAATTTTTTTTACTCGTTGTGGATCAGTTGAAGCGACACAACAGCCTACTGAAAACCGGCAGATGATTATTTTTAAAACTAAAAGAACAGGGCTTCCAAGATAACTAGTATATTGATTTTCTACTAAGTAATAGTATAAAAGAAGTATATACGGATCTTTATTTTTCGCTTACCGCACTCATCACCTCATCATACATTTTCTGGCTTTCTAAAGTGAGGGAATCAAAGCGGATATCTAACTGTGGCATTAAATCTATAAGGGTATTGATTCGGCCTTCTGTTTGAAAAAACTTATTCAGTACAATTACTTTCTTTGCCTGCAAAATGCAATAACCGCTTTGAAAAGTGCCTCTTTCATAACGGATAACGTAGCCACTTTCTTCGGCAATTCTTTCTATTTTATCTAATATGTTTTGTGTATACTTCATATTCACTGGTACCTGCCTGACTTTTTGAGGGTTTTAAATTAGTATTCAGGTGCAATTTCCTTCTTTAAAAAATCAATTAAAAAATACTTCTCCACAACCTGTGTATTACCCAATCAAGCAGCCATAATACGCCGGCATCTATTCCTGGAATTTTATTTATTTGTCATCCTGATTACCGGCACAATCATCTCTTCCAAACTTACCCCGCCATGCTGAAAAGTATTGCGGTAATAATTTACAAAATGATTGTAATTGTTAGGATAGCAAAGAAAAATATCTCCCTTGGCAAAAATAAATGATGAGTTTACATTGGGTACCGGCAGTGCTGCTTCTCTCGGGTCTTTAAATGCCAACACATCCCTTGCTTCATAATTCAGGTTGCGCCCATGTTTATAACGCAGGTTGGCAGTGGTCTGTTTATCTCCAATTACCCTGGCTGGTGTTTTAACCCGTACACTTCCGTGATCGGTACCCACAATTACGGTAACATTTTTATCTGCAATTTTTTTCAATGCCTGGTGCAGGGGCGAGTGTTCAAACCAACTGTGGGTAATGCTGCGGTAGCTGGTTTCGTCACCGGCTAATTCTTTCAGCACTTCCATTTCTGTGCGGGCATGGCTCAGCATATCAACAAAATTATAGACAATGATATTGATGTCGTTGTGCAGCATATCCTGGATGTTGTCTACCAGCTTTTGCCCGTCGTGGTTGTTGGTAATTTTGGTATAGGAATATTTTAAATCTGATTTGCCCAGCCTTTTTAACTGGGCTTTGAAAAATTCTTCTTCAAACATATTTTTTCCGCCTTCTTCATCATCGTTTATCCATTGTGCAGGAAATTGTTTTTCAATATCAATGGGCATCAGCCCCGCAAAAATGGCGTTGCGGGCATATTGTGTGGCAGTTGGCAAAATGGCATAAAAAGTTTCCTCCTCCTGAATGCGGAAGCTCTCTGCAAAAATCGGCTGTATCATTTTCCATTGGTCAAAACGAAGATTATCGATCAGCACAAAAAATAAAGGCGTGCCTTTTTGTAAGTGGGGCAATACTTTAAACTTCATCATTGTATGGCTCATGATCGGCCCATCTGCACTTTTTGGGCCTACCCAGGAAGCATAATTGCGGGTGATGAATTTAAAGAACTCTGTATTGGCTTCTGTTTTTTGTGATTGAAAAACTTCCTGCATTTCAGGGCTGTCGCTTTTCTTCATTTCCAGTTCCCAGTACACCAGTTTTTTATAGATATCCATCCATTGATTGTAATCCGGGTTGTCATTAAGCGCCATAAACAGGCTGCGGAATTCCTGCTGGTAGGCAGAGGTGGTTTTTTCTGCCACCAGCCTTTTATTGTCGATCAGTTTTTTCAGGCTAAGCCATACCTGGTTGGGGTTTACCGGTTTTATTAAATAGTCGCTTATCTGCGAACCGATGGCTTCATCCATTAAATTTTCAGCCTCATTTTTTGTGATAAGTACCACCGGTAAATTACTGTTGATCTCTTTTATTTGCTGCAGTGTTTGCAGGCCGGTAATTCCGGGCATGCTTTCATCCATCAGCACTACATCCACAATATTCGATTTTACATATTCCACCGCATCAAAGCCATTGGTCTTGGTGTGAACCTCATAGCCTTTGTTTTCCAAAAACATGATTTGCGAATTCAATGTATCTATTTCATCATCTACCCAGAGTATTTTTGGTGCGTTCATATTTTTTAAATTGAAAAGGTATTATTAATGGGTTAAACATTTTACGGAAAATTATTCGCTGAATTGTTCAAGGCAATTAACCAGCCGCCAACAAATTTAATTTTTTAAACCAACGATTAATTTCTTTATTTCGCTTTGTGTATCTTTTAACATACTTACTTTTACCTTGAAGGTACATCCATATTCACCAGCACTGCAATTATCAATGGCATTCAGAAAAATAATAAACGACCCTGTTCATGGTTTTATCACCATTGATGATGACCTCATCTTTAAAATCGTGGCGCATCCTTATTACCAGCGCCTGCGCCGCATTCACCAGATGGCGATGGCACATTTGGTTTACCCGGGTGCCGTGCATACCAGGCTGCATCATTCGCTCGGAGCTTATCATTTAATGTGCAATGCCCTCAGCGAATTAAAAGGTAAAGGCATAGATATTACCAAAGAAGAAGAACAGGCGGCAAAAATTGCCATCCTGCTGCATGATATTGGCCACGGGCCATTCAGCCATGCACTGGAAAATGTGCTGATAGAAGGAATGCACCATGAAGCGATATCGGTGCTGCTGATGGAAGAACTGAACAGTCAGTTTGAAGGGCAGTTGCAAATGGCAATAGATATTTTTAAAAACAATTACCCAAAACATTTTTTGCACCAGCTCATCAGCGGCCAGTTGGATGTAGACCGGATGGATTATTTATCAAGGGACAGTTTTTTTTCCGGTGTGAGTGAAGGGGTAATCGGTTATGACAGGATCATTAAAATGCTGACCGTACACAATGGCGAACTGATGGTGGAAGAGAAAGGCATTTATTCCATAGAAAAATTCATTGTGGCCAGGCGGTTGATGTACTGGCAGGTGTACCTGCATAAAACTGTTTTGTGTGCAGAACAAATGCTGCAACGGATAATCAAAAGGGCGAAGCATATAAAAGCATTTACACATTTACCCCTCAATAAATTTATTAATGAACCCATTGAAACTGTAAGCCTGGAAGAGTTTTGCAACCTGGATGACTATGATGTACTGGCTGCAATAAAGGAATGGAGTACGCATCCAGATAAAGTGTTGTCTTTTTTGTGCAAGGGTATTATTAACAGGGACCTGCTTAAAGTGCAATACTTTAATCTCCCGGTGCCGCAGGAATTATTAAATGAAAAGAATGCCGCGGCACAAAAAAAATTGCACCTGAGCAACGAAGAAGCCAGTTGGCTTGTCTTTACCGGTGAGGCAGCAAGCAGCACCTATAATTTTGTAGAGGAAAAAATCCATATCTTGTTTAAGGATGGAACGGTAAAGGATATATCGGAAGTGGATGATGCACTCATTAATCAAAACCTGAGCGGCAAGGTTAAAAAATATTACATTTGTTATATGAGATAGCAGGAATGGTCCATGGTCCATGGTCGATAGTCAATCGATTGTTAACCTTAAAAGATCTCAAATATTTATAAACCAACCATGGACTATGGTCTATGGACTTGATTAAAATAATTAACCAACCATGGACTATCGACTATAGTCTATGGACTTTTCTAAAAAACATGCAATTCACTGCAGCACAAATAGCCATGATGGTAAACGGTACAGTAGAAGGCAATGCCGCTGCTGCAGTATCTACATTTGGAAAGATTGAAGAAGCTGTTGAAGGGCAGTTGTCTTTTTTGTCCAATCCTAAATATGAAGACTATCTATATTCTACAGCCGCCTCAATTGTAATTGTAAATGAAACATTAGAATTAAAAAAAAATATTACTGCTACCTTAATAAGGGTGGTGGATGCCTATGTGGCCTTTGCTACTTTACTGGATAAATACCAGCAATTGCAGCAGCAACAATTAACCGGGATACAGGAGCCAGTGTACATTGATGCCACTGCAAAAATTGGCGAACAGGTTTTTATCGGCGCCTTTGCATATATCGGTAAAAATGTGGTGCTGGGAAATGGAGCTAAAATTTTTCCCAATGCCTACATCGGGGATAATACTATCATTGGAGAGAACTGCATGATACAGCCCGGGGTTACCATTTATCATGACATCATTATCGGAAAAAATGTATCTATACATGCTGGTGCCGTTATTGGCAGCGATGGGTATGGCTATGCACCCCAGGCAGATGGCAGCTATAAAAAGATACCACAGATGGGTAATGTGATCATTGAAGACGAGGTGGAAATAGGAGCCAACACCATCATCGACCGTGCCACTATGGGCAGTACCATCATTAAAGCCGGATCCAAGCTGGATAACCTTTTACAAATAGCCCATAATGTGGAAATAGGTAACAATGCAATTATTGCAGCACAAGCCGGCATAAGCGGCAGCACCAAAATTGGAAACAATGTTATGATTGGAGGACAGGCCGGTATAGTGGGCCACATACAAATAGCAGATGGAAGTAAAATAAATGCCCAAAGCGGTGTAAGTAAATCAATAAAAACGCCCTATACCACCGTAACCGGTTCCCCGGCTTACGATTATACCGCTGCACTCCGAAGCCAGGCCGCCACAAGAAATTTACCTGAATTAGAAAAAAGGGTAAAGGCACTGGAATTGTTTATAAAGGAATTGATGCTGAATAATAAACTGGTGGATTGAGTGCTTTCATCAAAAGCCAGTTATGATAATTTTTCCCGGAACATCCATAGTTTCAAATACTAAGCATTGAATTATTACTGTATATAAAATAAAAATAGTAGACAATCTTAATATCAGCTTTTTAACCTTAGTAGAAATTTCGTTATTCAATACGCCCCACCTTATTACCTTATTTAGCCTGTAATACTTAAATTTATTTGATAAGGTTGAAGTATTAGAATGTAATCTCTTTTTTACAAAGGTTTACCTAAAATAACCTTTTGGTCCTTGTTCAATAATGGCTTTCATCAATTTGCGTATCTGTGCAAGGATATTTGCCTTTGGCCAACCAAACAATATTCCCCCGATTAAAATTCCCCCGATACCGCTCACTCTGAAAAATTAAAATATCTTTGCCGCTACCATTTTTTAAAAAGTAAGTATGGATAGTAACTTCAATCCCGATAAACAACACACATTAAACTCCTCTGTCAGTATATCCGGAACCGGGCTGCATACGGGAATTAATGTGGATATGACGTTGAAACCAGCCAACCCGGGCTTTGGTTTTCAATTTCAACGTATTGACCTGCCGGGTATGCCCAGCATCAAGGCAGACTGCGACCTGGTAACCGATACATCAAGAGGAACTACGTTAGAACAGGGTGAAGTAAAAGTGAGTACGGTGGAACATATACTGGCAGCGTTAGTAGGTATGGGAATAGATAATTGCCTGATAGAGATCAATGCCCCCGAAATTCCCATCATCGATGGCAGCAGCGAACCCTTTGTTGAAATTATCGAAGAAGCTGGCATATTTGAACAGGATGCCGCCAAAACCTGGTATAGTATTGACACCAATATTTCTTTTTATGATGAGCTAAAGCGGGTAGAGATGACAGTAATGCCAGCCACTGATTATAAGATTACCACACTCATTGATTTTAATTCGCCGGTATTGGGTACACAACATGCCGGCTTAAAGACAATGAAGGAATTCAAAGCAGAAATTGCACCTTGCCGCACTTTTTGTTTTTTGCATGAACTGGAAGCCCTGCTGGATAACAACCTCATCAAGGGCGGAGATATCAACAACGCCATTGTGGTGGTGGACAAAGCGGTTACAAACGAAGAAATGGCCCGGCTGGCTAAAGCATTTGGCAGGGAAAAAATGGAAATTAAAAGCGAAGGCTACCTGAATAATTTAGAGTTGCGCTTTCCCAACGAACCGGCAAGGCACAAACTGCTGGACGTTATAGGCGACCTGGCATTGATCGGCTATCCTATCAAGGGCCATATTATAGCCAACCGCCCCGGGCACAGTACCAACGTGGCATTTGCAAAAAAGTTAAAGCATTACATCAAAAAAAACAAGCACACCAAAAACATTCCTGTTTACGACCCCAACCAGCCGCCTGTTTATTCCTTGCAGCAAATAGAAAAAACACTGCCGCACCGGTACCCGTTTTTGTTAATAGATAAAATCATTGAATTATCCGATAAGCATATTGTGGGTATCAAGAATGTTACGTTCAACGAATTTTATTTCCAGGGCCATTTTCCCGGAAACCCTGTGATGCCGGGCGTTTTACAGATAGAAGCGCTGGCACAAACCGGTGGCCTGCTTTGTATCAACGCTATGCCTGAAGGACAGTATGATACCTATTTCCTGAAAATAGAAAACTGTAAATTCAAACAAAAGGTAGTACCCGGGGATACCATGCTTCTTAAAATGGAATTGATTGAACCGATTCGCAGGGGAATATGCATTATGAGAGGCAATGTGTTTGTGGGGAATAAACTTTGTACGGAAGCAGACCTGACGGCACAGTTGGTAAAGAGAAATTAGAACAAATGTGCAGATGTGCAAATGTTGCAAATTTGCAAAACACTATAATTTATATCTATATTTAATTCATAGTTATCTTTAGGCCGCAGGAATTTGCACATTTGCATATTTTCTAATTGGCACATTAAAAAAATGATTCATCCACACACTTACATACACCCCAACGCAAAGCTTGCCACCAATGTAAAGATTGATCCCTTTAGTGTGATCCATCAAAATGTGGAAATTGGTGATGGCACCTGGATCGGCAGCAATGT
>JAYVUL010000250.1:0-3041 GCA_043787935.1 Chitinophagaceae bacterium
CTGCAAAATCTTTTCATCTAATAAATTATTTAATTGTGGCGTAAACTAATAAAGCAAAATTAGGGATAGTTTTCTTAATTTTTGTCATTATTATTACCAAATTCCCAAATCCGAAAAAAGTAAACCTTTACAGGTAATTTACTGAGGTTGCTATTTGCATGCGCTTAAATATGTACAATATTTATATTTGCAAATAACTGCCTGCTAACGGGCTGCAAAGCAATCAGCTTTTTCCTGCTCAAAATTTCAACAGGTTTTACTTTTTAAGTTTAACAGGTCTTTTTCAATAATTACCGGTGCGTCTATACCCTTTTCCATTCAATAATTTATTTATTGGATACAGTTACTACCAAAACAGTATGCTCAATCCCTAAACGGATGTATCAGTTGCATTTGAATATTTAAACCGGAATTATTGGCCATCCTGCAAATATGGGCCATCTCCTGACCCAAAATATGAGGTACCAGGGATAAACCCATTACCAACCAGCATACTTATACTGCACCATTTCTTTATTATACCTGCTATAATTGTTTTTATTAAATGCCGTTTCCTTCCTTAAACAGCTGCTGGTTTTTGCATTATCCGCCATCTGCCGCCCATATATTTAATTATTGCTGATTACTTTAATGTTTTACCTTGCCCTACATTTTCCACCTCAAAAAAAATAGTTTTATGAAAAAAGTATTTTCATTGATTGCAGTAGCCGCCATTTCATTTATTTCCCTCAACGCAACGGCACAAGACAAAGATGATAAAAGCAAAAGGCCAAGTCCACCGGCTGAAGTGACAGAAACCATTGCTTCGGGTGCCATTATTACCATTAACTACAGCCAGCCTTCTGTAAAAGGAAGAACAATCGGGAAAGACCTTGAACCTATGAATGGAAAGGTATGGCGAACTGGCGCAAATGAAGCAACCACCTTTAAAACAGATAAAGCAGTAACAATAAACGGAGGCGCTCTCCCTGCAGGTACCTATTCGCTTTTTTCCATAGCTGGCGAAAAAGAATGGACAATCATTTTTAATAAAACAGCCAATCAATGGGGCGCTTATGACTACAAAGAAAAGGATGACGCGTTAAGAATTAAAGCAACCGTTTCCAGGGCTGACCCTTTTGCCGAAAAATTGACTTTCTCGGTCAAAAAAAATGGAAACGTAAATTTGCTTTGGGGTAACAATAATGTAGGATTTACTATTCAATAGAATTGCTGCACGGTATAAAATTCCTGTAAGGATTGCTATTTAAAAAATGCTTGCAGGTGCCTTTCAAAATGTGGCTCACCATTGCCGGCAGCAATTTGGAAGGCACCTCTTTTTGCTTTATATTTTTCCGTTAAATTTAATTTATCATGGGTGAATTTTCAATGCAGGATGCCATTCAGCAATTTTTAAAACAAAGCCGTTTAAAAAGCGGAATACAAGCCCTGCAGATTGAAGAAGTGTGGGAAAACATCATGGGTAAAACCATTGCCAAATACACGGATAAAATACAGATCATCAACCAGACACTTTTTATCAATACCCAGGTAGGCCCGCTAAAAAATGAATTGCTGTACCAAAAAGATAAAATCATAGAAAGGGTAAATGAAGCCCTGGGTGATGCAGTTATTAAAGAAGTGGTTATTAAATAGCTACCCCCTTACCCTTGGGTCCACCACGCCATACAGTATATCGGCAAGCATATTGATAAAAATAAAAATGCAGGCGCTTATCAACACTGACCCCATCACTACGGGGTAATCCAATTTTTCCAATGCCTCTACCGTGATCTTACCAATCCCCTTCCAGCCAAAAATATATTCTACAAAAAATGCCCCTGCCAGCAATTCGGCAAACCATCCGGTAACAGCCGTTATTACCGGGTTTAAGGCATTACGCAAAGCATGTTTCAATACGATGGTACGGGTATTTAATCCTTTTGCATAGCCCGTCCTGATATAATCCTGGCTCAGTACATCCAGCATGGAACTCCTGGTAAGCTGTGTGATAATAGCCAACGGCCTGATGCCTAAAGTAAGAGCAGGCAAAATAAGATTCTTCAATGTCAGGTATTTTTCACCGGTAACTTCATCTATGTCAAACCAGCTTCCTGTAAGGTGCAAGCCGGTGTAAGGATGCAGCACTACCCCAAATAAAAAAGCAATGAGGATAGCCATAAAAAAGGAAGGGGCCGAAATACCAGCAACACTTGCAAAAACGGCAGAGGTATCCAGCCAGCTACCTTTATTTACTGCTGCCACCACGCCCAGAAAAATACCGGTAATAGCAGCAAAAACCATTGCGGCTATTGCCAACAGTAAGGTGCCGGGCAGGGCTTCCATCAACACTGTACCTACTCCTTTTTTTGTCTGGTAACTTTTTCTCAGGTAAGGGATCTTAAGCCCCAATTTTTTAGTGCCTCCAATAAAAAAACCCCTCAGTTCTTTCTTTTTGATTTCAGCTTCGCTGTGGATAGACAATGGCGAAACATCATTGATGTATAAAACAAATTGCTTCCATTTGGGCTGATCGAGGTACAGGTCCTTACGGATATTGTCTAAGGTTTTCTTATCGCCTGTTTGCCCTACAACAAGTTTGGCCGGATCACCAAAACCCTGGAACATAATAAAAACAAGTACCACCACACCAAGCAGTACCAGTAATGAATAAAATATTTTTTTAAGCACAGTTGTCATGGTGAGTTGGTTGTGAGCTGTTAGCAATTAGCTATTAGCTGTTAGCAAAGCAACAAGCAAAAAGTTAAAGGCAACTGGCAATTGTTACTATCTGTAAACCATGGACTATCGACTATGGACCAAGCATGGACTTCCGGCTATAAACCATCAACCAAAAACTACGGTTTCAATATATCCTTCATATCCGCCCAGCTATATTTTTGCTGCACTACCGGGCCTTTCATTACCAGCAGTGTTGGATTGGCCCTGGCAGCAGTTTTAATGGCTGTAGCATCACAGGTGTAAACAGGGATATTAAAGTCGTTGGCTTTATTAAAAAATGTAAATGCGCTTTTAGCATCAGCAGTGACGATATACAAAGG
>JAYVUL010000251.1:0-10150 GCA_043787935.1 Chitinophagaceae bacterium
AAAACTAACTGCTTATGAGAAATTCTTAAATTATTTTATTTATGTTGTGTTATATAGCAGAGATTGCAAACCTGGTGCCACGGGGATTTAATGCCTGTTAAATTTTTCATAACAGCTTATTAAAACCGGGTGTACTGATATAACGAAAAAAAGAACTGTTTATTTTAATTGATGTATTTATTTTTCAATCCACAACAATTATTTTGCTGGTATAAAGATAATTCAATAGTTCCATCGATTTATACAAATGCGCAATTAATCCCTTGCTTTAACAATTATTTAAAGCAACTATTTCATAAACCCTTTGATCATATCCATCAGTCCTCCACCGCCGCCAGCCTGCGCCTGTTGGGCTCCTCCACTTACTTTGCTAACAATATCACTGAGTTCAATTTTGCCATCGCCATCTGTATCCAGGCCACCACCCGAAAATTTGCTCACCAGGCCACTTAGGTCAAAACCTCCTCCGCCAGCCTGGGTAGCACCTCCACCTCCGGTAAGTGATCCAATAATGCCATTGATATCGAAACTGCTGTCGTTGGGGTTATTGGTTTTACTGATCAGACTACTGATTACACCAGGGATTAAATTAGTTGCAATACCACTTGCCTGGTCGCCTGCTATGCCATGTTTGCTGGTGAGTTTATTTGTAAAGTTGCTGATAATATTACTCACAATGGGATTATTCATCAAACTGCTGCCACCCCCGTTGGCACCACCACCACTAAAAAGGGACAATACCTTTTGTAAACCGCCACCTGCCAAACTGCCCTGAAACTCTTCTGCCACGGATTGAGTGGCAGAAGCCAGTACCGCATCGTTTTGTTCATTCGGTACAGCCGGGTTGTTAATTACGGCCTCGCCACCCTGTTCTTTAAATAAGTTGAAGAGATTTTCAAGCATGTCAATGTTTTTTAACTTAAATATAGTGCGTTCTTTTTGTATCTCAAAGCATAGATGGTATTATCTTCAGATTAGTGGCAGTTTAATTTTGCGTGGCCAGTTTTTCTGCGTTTTCTGCAAACTGCAGGGCTTCAATAAAATCCTGCACCCCCCCATTCAGCACCTCATCTAAATTATAAACCGTAAGCCCTATACGATGGTCTGTAACCCTGCCCTGGGGATAGTTGTAGGTCCTTATTTTGGCACTCCTGTCGCCGGTGCTTACCAGGCTCTTTCTTTTGTGAGCTATCGCTTCTTCCGCCTTGCGTACCTCCTCATCATACAATCTGGTACGCAGCATATCCATTGCTTTTTCTTTGTTGCCAAGCTGGCTTCGTTCTGTCTGGCACATCACTACAATACCCGTAGGTTTATGCGTTAAGAAAACCTTTGTTTCCACTTTGTTTACGTTCTGTCCACCGGCACCACCACTTCGGGCCGTTTCCATTTTTACATCACTTTCTTTTAATTCAAAATCAACCTCTTCAGCCTCAGGCATTACTGCCACTGTAGCAGCACTGGTATGTACCCTGCCGCTGGCTTCGGTATCGGGCACCCGCTGCACCCGGTGCACCCCGCTTTCAAA
Source organism: Chitinophagaceae bacterium (assembly GCA_043787935.1). Classification (GTDB taxonomy): domain Bacteria; phylum Bacteroidota; class Bacteroidia; order Chitinophagales; family Chitinophagaceae; genus Ferruginibacter. The sequence continues at coordinate 1,529 of JAYVUL010000251.1, forward strand.
TTTCAAAGTGCCATACACATCATCGCCCACCACCTCTACCTGCACTTCTTTATATCCTCCAACGGTACCTTCGCTTTCGCTGAGCAGGGTTGTTTTCCAGCCTTTTCTTTCACAATATTTTAAATACATCCTAAGCAGGTTGCCCGCAAATAAAGAGGCCTCATCGCCACCGGTGCCAGCCCTTATTTCAAGTATGGCGTTCTTTTCATCATAAGGGTCTTTTGGAATCAGCAGGTTGCGGAGCAGTTTCTCCTGTTCCTCTTTTTTGGTTTCCAGCAGGGGCAGTTCTTCCTTGGCCAGTTCCCTCATTTCTGCATCGTCACTGTTCAGCACTTCTTTATTAAATTCAATGTCTTCAAGCAGTTTTACATAGGTATCCCTTGCCTGCACTATTTTTTCAAGGCTGCGGTATTCCTTACTGATGGCAGCAAATTTCTTGTTGTCACTCACAATTTCCGGGTTGCTCAGGGCTACTCCCAGGTTTTCAAACTTCCCCTTTATCGCATCTAATTTGTCTAACATAAGTTCTTGTTCAGAATTTTATTTTTTGTACCCAACAGCATTACTCATGGCGGCTTTGTTGCGTCGCACTCTTGTACTGCATACCTTTACGCAGCAAAACAATGCTGCACCTGAGCGGCGGCAAATTTACATTATCTCAACCAATCATTTTGTACAGAAAGTTTACAGCCGATCATATTTTTACCGGGCAGCAGATGCTGGATAAAAAATTTGTATTGATTACCACCAAAGAAGGGATAGTGGTAGACATTACGGAAGCTGCCGATGCAGGAGAGGATATTGAAACATTTAGCGGCATACTCAGCCCGGGCTTTATCAATGCCCATTGCCATCTTGAACTGAGCCACATGAAAGGATATATTCCTGAAAGGACGGGGCTCATTGATTTTATTTTAAAAGTAGTTTTTGAAAGGCATTTTGAAGAAGACGAAATTTTAGCTGCTATTGAAACTGCAGAAGATGAAATGCTGCAAAACGGCATTGTGGCAGTGGGGGATATTTGCAACAACAGCCTGACTATTCCGCAAAAAAGCAAACACCGGCTGAGGTACCACAATTTCATTGAAGCCAGCGGATTTATCCCTTTGGGTGCAGAAAGCCGCTTTGATAGGAGTGTGGATTTTTACCATCAATACAAAGCAGTATTCCCTGCCAGTTCTATTGCCCCTCATGCACCTTATTCTGTTTCGCCGGAACTCTTTAGGCTGATTAATGAATTTCCCTTCAACAATATCCTCACCATCCACAACCAGGAAACAGCCGCAGAAAATGAATTGTTTAAAAGCAAACAGGGCGATTTTATAAGGATGTATGAAAAGATGAACATTGACATTGCTGATTTTAATGCCAGCGGAAAAAGCAGCCTGCAAACTTACCTGCCTTATTTAAACAAAAATCAATCACTCATTTTGGTACATAATGTTTGTACAAACGAAGATGATATTCAGTTTGAAAAGCGGATTACAAACCACGGACGACAGACCACAGACGACAGACCACAGTGGATACACAACCCCGAACCTCAAACTTCAAACTTCGAACTTCGAACTTCGAACCCCAAGCCTCAAACCTTTTACTGCCTATGCCCCAATGCCAACAAATACATCACCGGGCAATTGCCGGATGTAAACCTGTTGATGAAGGAACAATGCAACGTGGTGTTGGGTACAGATAGCCTTGCTTCCAATCATCAGCTCAGCATTTTGGAAGAAATGAAAACACTGCAGCAGCATTTTCCAGCTTTGTCAACAGCAACTTTATTGCAATGGGCTACCATCAACGGTGCCAAAGCACTGCAGATGGATAACGAACTGGGAAGTTTTGAAAAAGGGAAAAAACCAGGGATAGTATTGATCGAAGGAGTGGAAGAATTGGGTTTAAAAACTTCGGCTCTTTCAAAAAGAATAGTATGATTTATTTGTTGAATTCATCGCAAAAAAAAGAATTACTCAAACAGGAAGTAAGGCAACACAAAATGGTGGGGCGAAATTCCGCGGTGAAAAAATGGTTTTGCCAATGCGCCATTATGAAACCAGCCTTTTATTTTGATTTTCTCCACAGGGGGCATCCCTGATTGCAGGGAATGAAGTTGAGGTTGGTTTAGGGGCATTAAAAAACACTTACTATTTTACAATTTAAAATTGTATTTTTCATATCGCAATTTGAGCCCCGTAAATGGTAAACTTCAAACAGTAAAAACAAACGGGTCTTTTCAATCATTCAAATCTACCAATATGATTCAGCTTACAGTTAATCAAAAACAATACAATGTAGAGGCACCGCCAGACATGCCCCTGTTGTGGGTGATAAGAGATGTAATAGGGCTCACTGGTACCAAGTATGGATGCGGTGTGGCACAATGTGGCGCCTGCACCATTCATTTGGATGGGGAAGCAATCAGGGCATGTATAACACCGGTATCCAAAGCAGTTAATAAAAAAATTACTACTATCGAAGGGCTTTCTGCCGATAACAGCCATCCGGTGCAAAAAGCCTGGCTGATAGAAGATGCACCACAGTGCGGCTACTGCCAAAGCGGGCAGATAATGAGCGCTGTTCTTTTATTAAAAGAAACCCCCGATCCAACCGACCAGGATATTGACGATGCCATGAGTGGTAATATCTGCCGTTGCGGCACTTACCCAAGAATAAGAAAAGCAATTCACACCGCAGCCAAACTGCAAAAAGAAGGAGGTATAAAATGAGTAACACCACCCATACAATCAACCGCCGTAATTTTTTAAAAACAGGTGCAGGCATCAGCGGGGGCCTCATCATCGGGTTTATGATACCAGCCCATGCTGGCCGCCTGAAAAAAATATTCGGTGAACCTGAAGGGGCCATCACCTTTGCACCCAATGCCTTTTTACAGGTGGGTTCAGATAACAGTATTAAGGTATTACTGGCACATGCAGAAATGGGCCAGGGCATCTGGACAACACTGGCAATGCTATTGGGAGAAGAACTGGATGCAGACTGGAAAAATATCAAAGTGGAACATGCTCCTCCGGCAAAAGAATATTTTCATACCGCATGGGGAATGCAGCTCACCGGCGGCTCCAGCACCACCTGGAGTGAATTTGACCGCTACCGCAAAGCAGGCGCTGCTGCAAGAATTTTATTGACACAGGCTGCCGCAAATAAATGGAAAGTGTTGCCCGCTGATTGTAAAACAGAAAATGGATTTGTAATTCATGGCAATAAAAAACTCAGTTATGGAGCGTTGGCAGAAACTGCTGCTGCATTAAAACCACCAGCCGAAATTCCACTCCGGGCAAAAGCCCAATGGAAATATATTGGTAAAAGCATGAAACGCCTTGATGCTCCGGTGAAAGTAAACGGTAAAGCGGTGTATGGAATTGATGTTAAGGTGGAAGGCATGAAGATCGCCGTGGTGGCTCATCCGCCGGTGATGGGAGGAAAAGTAAAATCATTTGATGCCACAAAAGCAAAACAAATTACCGGCGTGGTAGACGTGGTGCAGATACCCACAGGCATTGCCGTTATTGCTGATAATACATGGGCAGCCATACAGGGAAGAAAGGCGCTGCAGGTAGTTTGGGAGCCGGGCGAAAATGGTAGCGTAAACTCTGCTACCCAGTTTGATGAGTTTAAAAAATTAGCTGAAAAGGAGGGTAAACAGGTGGCAAAAGCAGGGGATGTTTCCGCAGCCATGCAGCAGGCTGTAAAGACTGTATCAGCTGATTACACTATGCCCTACCTGGCACACGCTGCCATGGAACCACTGAATTGCACTGTAAAGATCACTGCTGATAAATGCGAAATATGGACAGGTACTCAAATGCCCGGAGGTGACCAGGCTGCTGCAGCAAAAATACTGGGATTTAAGCCGGAGCAGGTAACGGTAGTTACACCATTCCTGGGAGGTGGTTTTGGAAGAAGAGCTACCATGGATTCCGACTTTGTTACAGAGGCCGTGCACATTGCAAAACTCAGTGGCAAAACGATAAAGATGACCTGGACCAGGGAAGATGATACACAGGGTGGGCATTACAGGCCTTCATTTTTACACCGGGTAAAAGCGGGTATTGATGCTAAGGGTATGCCTTTGGTGTGGCAGCATATTCTTGTGGGACAGGCACTGCCGGGTGATGATGGCAATGGATCAGCAGAAGGAATTTCTGATTCTCCTTATTTAAAATCATTCCCCAATTATTCCATCAGCCAGCATGCGCCTAAGCTGGGCATTACCACTTTATGGTTGCGGTCTGTTGGCCATACACATACTGCCTTTGCAATGGAATGTGCGATGGATGAACTGGCACAGCTGGCCAAAAAAGATCCGGTGGAATACCGCCGTATGTTGTTGAAAGATCACCCGAGAAATTTGGGAGTGCTCAATCTTGCTGCAGAAAAAGCAGGCTGGGGCAAACCATTACCAGCAGGGCATTTTCATGGTGTGGCCGTGCATGAGTCATTCCGCAGTTATTGTGCACAGGTAGCCGAAATTTCAATAGCCGGAAATGGATTGGTGAAAGTACATAAGGTAACTGCAGCTATTGATTGCGGCCAGGCAGTAAACCCGGATGGGGTTGCTGCTCAAATTGAGAGCGGGGTCAATTATGCATTGTCTGCCTGCCTGTATGGTGCCATTACTTTTAAAGATGGCGTGGTGGAACAAAGTAATTTTAATAACTACCGGGTGTTGCGGTTGAATGAATCACCTGCTGTTATTGAAACGCATATTGTTGATAGTACAGAACAGATGGGGGGCGTGGGTGAACCAGGTTTTCCTCCGCTGGCACCTGCTGTTGCCAATGCAATATTTGCTGCCACCGGAAAACGTATCAGGCAAATGCCTTTTGGTGAGATTAATCTGAAAGGATAAATTTTTCTATTCCTGCAGCGGCAGTAAACCCCGTCTGCAGCTATGTTAAAAAATATATTTTGCACTCAATGGCATTAAAAAAAAGCATTTGCCTGTTACTGCTAACAGGTGCAGTGTATGTGGTGGCTTCATCATTTAAAAGCGACAGGGGCATCGCTACAGTAACAAATTCAGACAGCCTTCTTTCAAAAAAAGCATTCTTGTCTGTGTATGAGGTACTGGTCAGCCCGCGGTGTATGAACTGTCATCCGGCGGGTGATGTACCACTTATTGGCGAAGACAGCAGGCTGCATTCACCAGTTGTAAAGCGGGGTAAAGATGGAAAAGGTATGTATGCCGCTAAATGTGTCAATTGCCATACCGATAAAAATCAACCGGGATTAAATATGCCCCCCGGCAGTCCTGGCTGGCGCATGCCTCCCGCTGATATGAAAATGGTGTTCCAGGGAAAAACGGCAAGGGAATTGGCAGCACTTTTATTAGACACATCGGCTAATGGTAATAAAACAAAAGACGACCTGGTAAAACACGTATCCGGGGATGGATTGGTGCTGGCAGGCTGGGATCCGGGCGAAGGCAGAAAACAGCCACCTCTCAGCCATGAAGAATTTGTAAAGCAGTTTAAGTGGTGGATTGATAACGGGGCATACTTACCGGATTGATTAATCGCTTTTTCCTTTAGCCTGTTTTGCCCCCGGCGCTCCTGAAGTTACATTTTTTCTTATCCGCATATTTCAAATGAAAGAAACAGAAGATATCATCCGCTCCTTCAAACAGGCCCAGGCGGCCGGTAAAAAAACAGCGCTTGCAACCGTCGTTCAGGTGGAAGGTTCTTCTTACCGCAGGCCCGGTGCAAGAATGCTGGTTACAGAAGATGGGGAACTAACGGGTGCTATTAGTGGCGGTTGTTTGGAAGGCGATGCGTTAAGAAAAGCGCTGCTGGCCATTGCCCGTCAACAAAACAAATTGGTAACCTACGATAGCAGGGAGGAAGAAGACAATTCCTTCGGCATTCAACTTGGCTGCAACGGAATGGTACATATTTTATTTGAACCTGTTGATCCCTCAAAAGAAAATAATCCGGTGGCATTGCTGGAGAAAGCGGCAATGCAATCAAAAGCTTCCGTTTTGGTTACCTTATTCTCACTGGATGATCCTGCAGGAATACAAACCGGCACCTGCCTGCTGGCTGCAGAGGGAAACTATTATGGCAGCATCCCCAACCAATCTTTAAGCAATGAAATTAAAAAGGATATTATCACTGTTGTTGAAAACAACAGTTCCCTCATGAAAAAATACCTGATCAATGAAAAAGAATCGTTGACTGGGTTTATAGAATTGATTGCACCTGCGGTAGAATTAATTATTGCCGGTGCGGGTAATGATGCCTTTCCATTGGTGCAAATGGCTTCCGTATTGGGTTGGCCGGTAACTGTTGTTGATGGTAGAAAGACACATGCCAATGTGCAGCGTTTTTCAACCGTTAAAAAAATTATGGTGGGCAAGCCGCCGGAAATAATGCAGCAGATCTGCAGTAATGAACAAACAGTTTTTGTATTGATGTCGCACAATTACAATTATGATCTTGCCATGCTCAGGCTGTTAATCAATACCCACTGCAATTACATCGGTGTACTCGGCCCGAAAAAGAAATTGGAAAAGATGCTGAACGAACTGGCCGCAGAAGGAATTGACATTGCGGCAAAAGTCAAGGAAAAAATTTATGGCCCTGTTGGTCTGGATATCGGTGCAGAAACAGCAGAAGAAATTGCTTTATCGGTCCTGGCAGAAATAAAAGCAGTGTTGGCAAAAAAAGAAGGGGCCACCCTCCGTCAGAAAAATGGTTTTATTCATGACCACACCCTTGTTGTCAAAACTTTATCCAATATACACTAACCCTCACTCTTCATGAATATATGTTTGTTGCTGGCTGCGGGTAGTTCATCAAGAATGGGGCAGCCAAAAATGTTACTGCACTTCCGGGGAAAAACTTTACTCGGTCATTCCATCTACGAAATAAAAAAATTACCTGCCGGCAAACTGCTGGTAGTAACCGGCTGCTATCATACTGTATTAAAAGAAATATTGGAGCCGCAACAAATTGAATGCATACAAAACAAACAATGGGAAGAGGGCATGGGGTCTTCTATAAAAATGGGCATCGGGCACATCATGGAAAATTATCCGGCAGCAAAAACAGTTATCATTGTAGTGTGTGATCAACCCCATATTTCAGTTGCCTTGCTGCAGGAATTGATACACAAAAAGCAACAAACAGGAAAAGGGATTATTGCCTGCGCTTACAATGATACAACCGGCACGCCGGTACTCTTTGATAAAAAATACTTTCAACAGCTTGCTTTGTTAAGCGGGCAATCCGGGGCAAAAAAACTGGTACAGCAATTTGCTGAAGACACCGCAATGGTTTCTTTTCCGTTGGGTATAACGGATATCGATACCCCACAGGATTATGATAAGCTTATACCATTTATAAATAATAAATAGTCCAACATTTGGTTATTGGATTTTTTTGTTTTATATTTGGACTACATTATAAATATACTATGGCACATCCTTTTCAGATTACCGTAAAACAAACAGTTGCTGAGCTCCGTAAACTTCAACGCACCTGCGGCGAATTAATAAGCAAACGGCTACTGATGTTAATAGAGATTAAAAAGCATGAAAAAACAGGCATTTCTAAAAGGGAACTTTCCCGTATAACAGGCATCAATCATAACAGTATTGTCAAGTGGCGTAAACTCTATAATGTATCGGGTATTGAGCCATTGCTAAAACATGGCCGTGTTGGTGGATTTAAAAAAAGTGTTGTAAGCAAAGAAGAACACAACAAAATAGCAATGAAACTCAATGATCCCAAAAATGGCATTAGGGGTTATACTGAACTCTTAGAATGGGTGAATAAAGAACTCTCTAAAGACATGAAATACATAACGCTGGTAAAATACGCAGAAAGACATTTTGGGAGCAAAATAAAAGTTGCCAGAAAAAGCCATGTAAAAAAGGACGAAGAGGCTGTTGCCACTTTTAAAAAAACTTCTCTCAAAAATGCCAGGACATAATATTTAACTCCGCGACAAAATTTACCGGCATAAACCTGTTTTTTCAGGATGAAAGCAGGTTTGGATTATTCACACGTAATGGCAAAGCATTAACTGCAAGGGGAGTAAAACCCATTTGTCCTTTCCACCAGATATTCAAAACACTTTATCTGTTTGGTGCATTCTCTCCAATAAACGGAGATAAATTTCTATTAGAAATGCCAAACTGCAATGCTGACAATTTTCAGGTATTTCTGGATGGGTTTTCTCTACAAAACCCCGATGAGTTTAAAATAATGGTATTGGATAACGGTGCATTCCACAAAGCAAAGAATTTAAAAATTCCGGATAATATCGGGCTGATTTTTTTACCACCGTATAGTCCTGAACTAAATCCGGCAGAAAATATTTGGGCAATACTTAAAAGAAAATTTACCAATAAGCTGTATAAAACATTAGAGGAGGTCAGTGAATTTATAACAGCAGCAACAAACTCATTGAGTGCCGATAAGATAAAAACTACTTGTGGGTTTCCATATATCTTCGCAGAGTAAGATTGGACTAATACATAATTATAATTGGTATAAGCCAAACACTGGAGATTACCGATAACATAAAACTAATGCACCTCAATCCTTATTCACCTGAACAAAACCCTGTGGAATTACTCTGGAGAGAAACAAGGAGAAA